>JBFXDF010000027.1:0-25863 GCA_050181375.1 Alphaproteobacteria bacterium | reverse complement strand
GAGGGCGCCGATTTCCGCAACTACACCTACGCCAAATACGGCCGCGAGATATTGAACCAGCCGCACCAGTTCGCGTGGCAGGTTTTCGATCAGCAGGTCGTGCAGTATCAACGCGACGAATACCGGATACGGCAGGTGACAAAGGTCACGGCCGACACGATCGAGGAGCTGGCCGACAAGATCGCCGAATACGCGCCGGTCGATAAGGCCGCGTTCCTCAAGACGATCCGCGAGTACAACGCGGCGGTCGACCGGAGCATCCCGTACAACCCGACCGTCAAGGACGGGCGCACGACGCGGGGCCTCGCGATCGACAAGACCAACTGGGCGATGCCGCTCGAAAAGCCGCCGTTCGAGGCGTATTGCACGACGTGCGGCGTGACCTTTACGTTCGGCGGCGTCAGGATCGACACCGACGGCCGCGTGCTCGACGTGGCGCAAAAGCCGATCCCCGGGCTGTACGCGGCCGGCGAGCTGGTCGGCGGATTGTTCTACTTCAATTATCCGGGTGGAACGGGACTGGTGTCCGGTTCCGTTTTCGGAAAGATCGCCGGAACCAGCGCCGGAAGGCAGGTCGGGCGCAATATCTGAGTGCGAGACGGGGTAGCGGGCGATGCTGGAGCTGCGTCCGAATTGCGAATGCTGCGACCGCGATCTGCCGCCGGATGCGGCGGAAGCGCGCATCTGTTCGTACGAGTGCACGTTCTGCCGCGACTGCGCGGACGGCGTGCTCGGCGGGCGCTGCCCCAATTGCGGCGGCGAATTGGTGCGGCGGCCGATCCGGCCGGCCGATCGGCTGCTGCGCCATCCGGCCTCGACCCGGCGAGTCGTCAAGACGGCGGGCTGCGCTCCCGCGGCGATGGCCGCGGGCGCCGGCGCGTAGACCGCGATGCCGCGCGGACCCTCACGCCGCGGCCTCGTGCCGCCGTTTCTGGCAATGGACATGCTGGGCGCCGCCACCGCCCGCGAGGCGGCGGGGCAGTCGGTCATCCATCTCGAAGTCGGCCAACCCGGCACACCAGCGCCCCAAGGGGTGCTCGACGCGGCGCGGTCGGCGCTGGCGACCGACCGCATCGGCTATACCGATTCGCTTGGGATCGCGGCGCTGCGCGAGGCAATCGCCCGGCACTACGGCGATTTGTATGGGGTCGCGGTCGAGCCCGGCGAGGTGATCGTCACGACCGGGTCGTCGGC
This sequence comes from Alphaproteobacteria bacterium, assembly GCA_050181375.1. GTDB lineage: Bacteria > Pseudomonadota > Alphaproteobacteria > ATCC43930 > CGMCC-115725 > DATARH01. The sequence goes on along the minus strand of JBFXDF010000027.1, from coordinate 24,669 downwards.
CGGGTTCCACCTGATTTTTATCGCCGCGTTCGAGCCGGGCGACCGGGTGGCGCTGGCATCGCCGGGCTATCCGGCCTATCGCAACATCCTGTCGGCGCTGGGTTTGGAGCCGGTGCTGATCGAGGCCGGCGCGGCGGCGAACTACCAGCCAAGCATCGAACTGCTGGAAGATTGCGTCGGGCGGACCGGGAATATCGCGGGGCTGATCGTCACCAGTCCCGCCAACCCGACCGGCGCGATGATCCCGGCCCCCGAACTGGCGCGGCTTGCCGCATGGTGCCGCGAGCGCGACATCCGGCTCGTCTCGGACGAAATCTACCACGGCATCACCTACGAGGCGCCGGGGCAGACCGCACGCGCGTTCGGCAAAGAGATCGTCGTCATCAATTCGTTCTCGAAATACTACAGCATGACCGGCTGGCGGCTCGGCTGGATGCTGGCGCCGCGCGAACTGGCGCGCTCGGTCGAATGCCTGGCGCAAAACTTCTACGTGTCGCCGCCGACCCTGTCGCAGCTCGCCGCGCTCGCGGCGTTCGGATGCCGGGCCGAGCTCGACGGCCATGTCGCGCGCTACCGCACCAACCGCGATGTGCTGATCGCGATGCTCAACGAGGTCGGACTGACCCGCTACGCGCCGGCCGAGGGCGCCTTTTACCTTTTTGTCGATGTCTCGGCGCTGACCCGCGACAGCGAGGCATTCTGCCGCCGCATGCTCGACGAGGTCGGGGTCGCGACGACGCCGGGGCGCGATTTCGATCCGATCCGCGGCGATGACTGGGTGCGGATTTCGTTCGCCGGTTCGATCCGGGACATCGCCGAAGCTGCCCGGCGGCTCAAGGAGTGGCTGCCGCGGGCGGGCTGACGCGGCGCGGCAATCTTTCCAAGTCAGCAGCAGGACAGGTTTCGCCGCGCGCAAGCCATCTGGCATCCTGGCTCGGTTGGTTCGATTTTCGCGGCCAAAGAATTCGGGCAGCATCGTTCATGCACGATTTGCGATGGATCCGGGAGAACCCCGAGCAATTCGACCGCGGCCTGGCGCGGCGCGGGCTGCCGCCCCGCACCGAAGAGGTTCTGGCGATCGACCGGGAATGGCGCGCGTTGCAGACCGCCGCCGAGGAGGCGCAGGCCGTCCGCAACCGGCTGTCGCGCGAGGTTGGCGCCGCCAAGAAACGTGGCGAGGCGGTCGACGCGCTGCTCGCCGAAATCGCGCAGCGCAAGGAAGCAGAAGAGGCGACGTTGAGCCGCGCCGCCGGGTTGCGCCGTCAACTCGACGATCTCCTGGCGATGTTGCCGAACCTGCCGGCGCCCGATGTGCCGGATGGGCTTGACGAGAGCGCGAATGTCGAAATCCGGCGGTTCGGCGAGCGGCCGCATTTCGATTTCGCGCCGCGCCCGCACGAGGCGATCGGCGAGACGCTCGGGATGATGGATTTCGCCGCCGCCGCCAAGCTCTCGGGATCGCGGTTTGTCGTGCTGAAGGGCGCTCTGGCGCGGCTCGAGCGCGCGCTGGCGCAATTCATGCTCGATCTGCACACGCGCGAGTTCGGCTATACCGAGATCGCCCCGCCCTATCTGGTGCGCGACGAAATCCCGTTTGGCACCGGTCAGCTGCCGAAAGCCGCCGAGGACATGTTTCAAACCCGAGAGGGGTTGTGGCTGATACCGACAGCCGAGGTGCCGCTGACCAATCTCGTGGCCGGTGAAATACTCGATGAGGGGGCGCTGCCGCTGCGCTTTACGGCGTGGACCGCGTGTTTCCGTTCGGAAGCCGGGTCGGCGGGTCGCGACACCCGCGGCATGATCCGTCAGCACCAGTTTCCGAAGGTCGAACTGGTCTCGATCACGCGGCCGGAGGATTCCGAGACGGAGCACGAGCGGATGACTTCCTGCGCCGAGGAGGTTCTGAAGCGGCTCGGACTGGCCTATCGGGTGATGCTGCTGGCGGCCGGCGACATGGGTTTCGCGGCGCGGAAGACCTACGACCTCGAAGTCTGGCTGCCGGGGCAGAACGCCTATCGCGAGATTTCCAGCTGCTCGAATTGCGGCCCGTTTCAGGCGCTGCGGATGAAGGCGCGCGGCCGGCCGGCCGGCGGCAAGGGGACCCGCCCGGTGCACACGCTGAACGGGTCCGGTCTTGCGGTCGGCCGCGCGCTGATCGCCGTGCTCGAAAACTACCAGCACGCCGATGGCACTGTCGCAATCCCCGAGGCGTTGCAGACCTATATGGCCGGACAGAAGGTGATAGCGCCCGATGGCTGAAAGACCGATCCCCGACCGGCGCATCGATGTCGAAACATGCCGCATCCTGATCTCGAACGACGATGGGATCGAATCGCCGGGAATCAAAATCCTCGAACAGGTCGCGCGCGAGCTGAGCAACGATGTCTGGGTCGTCGCTCCCGATCAGGAGCAGAGCGGCGCCAGCCATTCGCTGACGACGCGGCGTCCGCTGCGCCTGATCGAGAGATCGGAACGGCATTACGCGGTGGACGGCACGCCGACCGATTGCGTGCTGCTGGCGGTCAAGAAGGTGCTGCGCGAGCGGCCGCCCGACCTGGTGCTGTCCGGCATCAACGGCGGCAGCAACGCCGGCGAGGACATGACCTATTCGGGAACCGTGGCGGCGGCGATGGAAGCGGCGCTGCTCGGCATACCGGCAATCGCGCTGAGCCAGGAATATCCCGACGGTTCGCCGATCCCGTGGGACACCAGCAAGACGCTCGGCGCCAAGGTGATCCGCCGACTGCTGAAGCAGTCGTGGCCCGCGAACCTGCTGGTCAATGTCAATTTTCCGGGTGTGCCGGCGGACCGGGTCGCCGGATTTGCGGTGACCCGCCAGGGCAAGCGGGACATCGCGGAAAACCTGACCGAGGGCAGCGACCCGCGCGGCCGGCCCTATTACTGGATCGGCCCGATCCGCGAGGTGGGCGACCCCGAACCCGGAACCGACATTGCCGCACTGACCGAGAACAAGGTCTCGATCACGCCGGTCAACATGGACCTGACCTATATCCGACAGCTCGACCCGATGCGCCGACTGTTCGAGTAGCGAAGGCGATTCGCGCACCGGGCGTCATGCGCCCGTGACGGCGATGTCGGCGTGCATCCGGACGCGCCGGGTCCGCCGTTTCCCCCCAAGCATCGGGCAAGCAATTGCGGCCTGATCCGGAGCCGATTCTGCGTTGGATCGCTGTTGCTTACGTCGAAACAGCCCGTCACTCCGCGAAAGCGGGGATCCCGTGGACGCGGTTTGTTGGCGCCCCTGGGTTTCCGCCTTCGCCGGAACGAGGTGTTTTGAGCCTCGGATGATACCGCTCTAGGGCGTTCGGCCTGTCCGGTTTACACTGAAACGAATCGGCATTCTTGCCCGTCGGGGGGCGGACAGGAGGGGGGATGGGGGAAAGCGGATTGAGGCGGCATCTGCGTGCCGTCGCGGCGGTATCCTTCGCGGCACTCGCCGCCGCATGCGCCGGGGGCCGTCACGAAGCGCCGGTAATCATGAAAGGCACGGCTCAGGACCAGATCGAGGCCGCGCCGATCGCGCCGACGCAGCCTCGGCCCAAACTCGCGTCGCCAAAACCGCCGCCGACCGGTCCGGGAAAACGTGTTGTCGTGCGCCCCGGGCAGTCGGTCGGATATCTCGCGCGGGAATACGGCGTCACCAAGCGGGCGATCATCGAGGCTAACAACCTGACCCCGCCGGAATACAAGATCGAAATCGGGAAAGAACTCGTCATCCCCGGCGGCACTGCGCCGCACCCGCCGGCGCAAGCGGCGGAAGCGGAAAAGCCTCCGTCAACACCAGAGCGCACGGCGTCGTCATCCAAGCGATCTGGAAAGGCGGGAGAAGTCATTCCGCTCGACGACCCGGCGCCGGCGCCAAAAAAATCGGCGGAGGCACCGACAATCAGCTTCCCACCGCCGACTTCTCCGGCGCGGGGGAAATTGTCGCCGCCGGCCGGCGAGCCGGCTGCACAAGCCTCGCCGCCGCCCGCCGAGAAGGAAGTCGCGTCGGCCGAGGCTCAGGATTCTTCGAGCCAAAAGGGCCACCTGCCCTGGCCTGTGCGCGGCCGCGTCGTCTCCGGTTACGGAGCGACAACGGGAGGCGGCCACAACGCCGGCATCAATATCGCGGCCGCCCGCGGCGCGCCGGTCCGCGCCGTCGATTCCGGGGTTGTCGCCTATGCCGGCAACGAGATCCGCGGCTATGGCAATCTCGTGCTGGTCAAGCATCCGAACGGGCTGATCTCGGCCTACGCCCATCTCGATTCGCTGCTGGTCAATCGTGGCGACTCGGTCAGCCGCGGCCAGGTGATCGCGAAGGTCGGCAATACCGGCGGGGTCAGCGAACCGCAGCTCCATTTCGAGCTGCGCCGCGGCAAGAAGGCGGTCGATCCGCGCGAGTTGCTGACGCCGGGCGCGAATGCGGACGGCAACAAGAAAGGGACCGCCGGCTGAGATAATGACCGAACCCGAGTGGCGCCGCCTGAACCGTCTGCATTGGGACAACCGGGTCGCGATCCATCTTGGGCCGCGGGGCTACGATCTTGACCGGCTGCGGGCAGGACAGGAGCCGCTCAACGGCATCGAGGCAAAGGAGCTGCCGCCGCTTGCGGGCAAACGGGTGCTGCATCTGCAGTGCCATTTCGGCGCCGACAGCCTGAAACTGCTGCAGCTCGGCGCCGCCGAGATTGTCGGCATCGATTTTTCGCCGCCGGCGATTGCCGTCGCGCGCCGCCTGGCGCGGGAGATAGGCGTTGCCGAACGGGCGCGCTTTGTCGAGGCCGATGTTTACGATGCACCCGACGCCGTAGCAGGGCCGCACGGTTTCGATCTGGTTTTCGTGACCTGGGGGGCGATCTGCTGGCTGCCCGACATCCGGGGGTGGGCGAAGGTCGTCTCGGCGATGCTGCGCGAAGGCGGCGCGCTATACCTGGCCGACGCGCATCCCGCGGCCTATGTGCTCGATGACGCCGCGCGTTCCCCGGACGGGATGCCGGGTTTTTACGCACCTTATTTCTCGCGCGACCCGGTCGTCTATACCGAGAAGCGCGACTACATCGACCCCGCGGCCGAGTTCGCGCATCTACGAGCCACACCTGGGTTCACCCGCTCGGCGACACCGTGACCGGCCTGATCGAGGCGGGGATGCGGCTCGACTGGCTGCACGAACATGCCGGGGTGCCCTGGCGGATGTTCGCGATCCTGGTGAAGGACGCGGACGGTCTCTATCGCTGGCCGGACAAACCCTGGCTGCCGCTCGCGTTCTCGCTGATGGCAACGCGCCGCTGAGCCGCCGGCTTCCGTTAGAGATCAGCCGAGCGGCTTGCCGAGGCGGCCGGCGAGGTCCTGGATGAATTGCCACGCCACCCGGCCCGAGCGCGAACCGCGCGTGATCGCCCACTCGGCGGCCTCGGCCTTGAGCTGATCGTCGGGCAGGCGGAGCCCGTAATGCGCCGCATAGCCGCGCACGATCGCCAGATAGGTGTCCTGATCGAGATTGTGAAACCCGAGCCACAATCCGAACCGGTCCGACAGAGAAACCTTTTCCTCGACCGCCTCGGCCGGGTTGATCGCCGTCGAGCGCTCGTTCTCGATCATGTCGCGCGGCATCAGGTGCCTGCGGTTCGATGTCGCGTAGAGCACGACATTGGCGGGACGTCCCTCGATGCCGCCCTCGAGCACCGCCTTCAGCGATTTGTAGCTGGCGTCGTTCTGGTCGAAGGAAAGATCGTCGCAGAACAGGATCGAGCGCCTGCCGGCCTCGCGCACCAGCGACAGGAGGCGCGGCAGCGTCGGGATATCCTCGCGGTGAATTTCTATCAGCGCCAGCGCGCCCGGATCGCGCTCCGGCCTCGAATCGTTGACGGCCGCGTGCGTCGCCTTGACGAGGGCGCTCTTGCCGGTGCCGCGCGCACCCCACAGCAGCACGTTGTTGGCCGGGAACCCGGCCGCGAAGCGCTCGGTGTTCGCGAGCAGGATGTCGCGCACCCGGTCGATGCCGCGCAACAGCCCGATCGGGACGCGGTTGACGGTCGGAACCGGCTCGAGCCATTCGCGATCGGCGTGCCAGACAAAGGCGTCGGCGGCGCCGAGGTCGTTGAGCGCCGCGCCGGCCGGCGTGAGCCGGTCGAGCGCGTCGGCGATGCGCCGCAGCAACGGAATCAGATCGGCTTCCGGCATCGTTCCATCCGGCGGGGAGCGGGGACGCGGACGCTACCACAGCCGCTCGCGGCGCGAAAAGCGCGCCGGACCCGAAGCATTGCCCTTCGTCCGGCGAGGCGATACCAATGGCCGGTCGCGCGGCGAAGGCGGCGGGATCACGGGATCGCTTGCCGCAAGGCGAGGCGGGCACCATTTTTCGGCTGGACGATGCCGGCCGGCGCGGGGATCGCCACGAGAGCGTTGTTGACGAGGGATTATGGACCAGAACGCCTTAATTCAATTTCTGCCGCTTGTTCTTATTTTTGTCGTGTTCTATTTCCTGCTGATCCGCCCGCAGCAGAAAAAGCAGAAGGAACATCGCGCGATGCTGGAGGCGCTGCGGCGCGGCGACCGCATCGTGACCGGCGGCGGGTTTTACGGCACGGTGGCAAAGGTGGTAAGCCCGGAGGAGGTCGAGGTCGATCTGGCACCGAATGTGCGCGTGCGCGTGCTGCGCAGCACGATTACGAGTGTCCTCGCCAAGCCCGATCCGGCCGCCGCCCGCGAAGCCGCCAAGGAACGCGACGCCAAGGAAGCAAAGGAAAAGGAACCGGTGCGGCGCGCCGCCGACAAGGTACAGTGAGAGGGTCGATTATCGTCGCACACTCGAGAGACGCCGTGGCCGTCCCCGGACTGAACCAGGGAATTGTCGGGCATTTCGATAATATAGCGTCATCTCGGGTCCGCCTGGTCGCATAGCATGCTGTATTTCGCGAATTGGAAGATCATTCTCATTTGCGCGATCTGCGCGGCGGGGGTGATTCTCTCGATCCCCAACCTGTTCACCGAGCAGCAGCTCGCGAACCTGCCAAGCTGGCTGCCGCATCGGCAGGTCGCGCTGGGTCTCGACCTGCGCGGCGGGTCCTACCTGCTGCTCGAGGTCGATGTCGCGGCGGCGGAGCGCGAACGGCTCAATTCGGTCGAGGAGAGCGTGCGCAACGCGCTGCGCGACGCGAAGGTCGGCTATACCGGGCTCAGCAATCAGGGCAACGCGGTCGCCTTTACGATCCGCGACCCGGCCCAGATCGCGACGGCGCGACAGGTTCTTGGCAGGCTCGATAACGACCTGACCGTCGATATTGCCGCGGACGGGACCGGCGCCATGCGTTTCCGGCAGGCCGCGCTCGACGCCCGCCGCCAGCAGGCCGTCGCCCAGTCGATCGAGATCATCCGCCGCCGCATCGACGAGACCGGCACCAAGGAGCCGACGATCCAGCGCCAGGGCCAGGACCGCATCCTGGTGCAGCTTCCCGGCGTCGACAATCCGGAGCACGTCAAGCAACTGCTGGGGCGCACCGCCAAGCTGACCTTTCAGCTGGTCGATACCACCGCCAATCCAGAGGAGGCAAAGCGCGGCCGTCTACCGCCCGGCGACGAGGTCTTGCCGGCGGCCGACGATCGCGGCGGCGGACCGGCGCAATACGTCGTGCGCAAGCGCGTAATGGTTGGCGGCGACATGCTGGTCGATGCGCAGGCAACCTTCCACGAAAACGAACCGGTCGTCAGCTTCAAGTTCGATTCGGTCGGCGCCAGGCGCTTTGGCGACGCGACGCGCGAGAATGTCGGGAAGCCGTTCGCGATCGTGCTCGACAACAAGGTGATCAGCGCCCCGGTCATTCGCGAGCCGATCCTCGGCGGCAGCGGCATCATCTCCGGCAGCTTCACGGCGCAGTCGGCAAGCGATCTGGCGCTGCTGCTGCGCGCGGGTGCGCTGCCCGCTCCGATCAAGGTCCTCGAGGAGCGCACCGTCGGCGCTCAGCTCGGCGCCGATTCGATACAGGCGGGGACCACCGCGAGCATCGTCGCGGTGATCCTGGTGATCGTGTTCATGATTTTGTTCTACGGGCTGTTCGGCGTGTTCGCCGACATCGCGCTGATTTTCAACCTCTGCCTGATGCTGGCGGCTTTATCGCTGCTCGGCGCGACCTTGACCCTGCCCGGCATTGCCGGGATCGCGCTGACGATGGGCATGGCGGTCGACGCCAACGTGCTGATCTACGAGCGCATCAAGGAGGAGCTGCGCAGCGGGCGGACCATGCTGTCCTCGCTCGAAGCCGGGTTCACCCGCGCGTTCGGTACGATCCTCGACAGCCACATCACGACGCTGGTCGCCGGCATCCTGCTCTATTGGCTCGGTTCGGGGCCGGTCAAGGGGTTCGCCGTGACGCTCAGCATTGGCGTGTTGACCTCGCTGTTTTCGGCGATCCTGGTCACCCGGCTGCAGATCGTGGGGTGGCTGCGGCATTGGCGGCCGCGGGAGATCCCGCTGTGAGGAGCCGCACCGCGCATCTCAGTCATTCGAAACCGGTCGAACCCCGATGAAGCCGCTGATCGTCATCAGGCACGTGCCGAAAATCGACTTCATGCGCTGGCATGTCGTTGCGTTCGTCGTTTCCGTGGTGCTGACGGTGCTGACCGTCGTGCTGTATCTGACGGCCGGGCTGAATTACGGCATCGACTTTCGCGGCGGCCTGCTGATCGAGGCGCGCGTCACGACCGGGCCGGCCGACCTCGCCGGGATGCGATCGACGCTCGATTCGCTCGGCCTCGGCGAGTTCAGTCTGCAGCAGTTCGGCGGCCCCTCCGACGTCCTGATCCGCATGGCGGAGCAGCCCGGCGGCGATCAGGCGCAGATGGAAGCGGTCAGGAAGACGCAGCAGGCGCTCGGCCCGAATGTCGAATACCGCCGCGTCGAGGTGGTCGGGCCGACCGTCGGCAGCGAGCTGATCCGCGCCGGCGTGCTCGCGACCGTGCTCGCGATCCTGGCGATCATGGTTTATGTCTGGTTCCGCTTCGAGTGGCAGTTCGGCGTCGGGGCGATGGTGTCGATCTTCCACGACGTCACGACGACGGTCGGGTTGTTCGCGCTTTTGCAACTCGAATTCAACCTGACCACGCTGGCGGCGATCCTGACCATCGCCGGGTATTCGATCAACGATACGGTCGTGATTTATGACCGGATCCGAGAGGCGATGCGGCGCCACCGTTCGATGCCGCTGCGCGAGCTGATAAATCTGGCCCTCAACGAGACGCTGTCGCGCACGATCCTGACCGTCTCGACCACGACGCTGGCGGTGCTGTCGCTGCTGTTTCTCGGCGGCGAGGTATTGCGCGGGTTCAGCGTCGCGATGCTGTGGGGCATGTTTATCTGCACTTATTCATCGTTGTTTATCGCGGCCCCACTGCTTTATTATGTACAGCCGAACCGGCGCGCGATCGCGAAGGACGCCGGGCCGGCGACGCCCGCATCCCCGGCCAAGCCCGCGGCGGCTGCGGCAAAGCCGGCGGCCCCCGCGGCCAAACGGGCGTCGCGCTGAAATCGGCCATGGAATTGATCCCGCAGGTTCGTGACGGGGCGCGTCAATTCATCGAGCGCTATGCGGCAAGCGGCTTCCGTGTCAGCGGCGCGATCTATCTCGGTCCCGTGCTGGTGTTTCCCGACCGTACCGAGGCGTGGGCCGAAGCGGCGTTCACCATCGGAGGGTTGGCCGCGGTGCTGGCGCACGGCGATGTCGAGCTTTTGCTGCTCGGCTTCGGGCGGCGTGTGTTGCCGGTCGGCGCGGAGCTGCGCGGCGCGCTGAAGGCGCGCGGCATCGCGGTCGAGCCGATGGATACCGGGGCGGCCTGCCGCACCTACAACATGCTGGTCGGCGAGGATCGGCGCGTCGCCGCCGCGCTGTTGCCGCCATTCTGAGCAACCGGCGCGGGAGTCGCGACAGCAGCGCCGTTCCGAGGGCTGGTGCGGCATGTTCGAGCTGATTTTTCTCGGCACGGCGGCGACCACGCCATCGCCGGAGCGCGGTCTGCCGGCGGTTATGGTAAGCGCCGGCGCCGACCGCTTCCTGATCGATTGCGGCGAGGGAACCCAGCGGCAATTGCTGCGCTCCGAAACCGGGTTCCGCCGCCTCGGCCATATCCTCCTCACCCATTCGCATCTCGACCATGTCCTCGGCCTCGGCGGTCTGCTTTCGACGCTCGGTCTTTTCGAACTGCGGCAAGGGATCACCATCTGCGGCAGCCCCGAGACGGTCGCCTTTGTCACGAGCTATCTTGGCGGCATCTGGCCCGGTGCCCGCGCGCCGGTGCCGATCCGCCTGGCCGCGATCGAACCGGGTCCGGTGTTCACCGGACGCGGCTACAGCGTATGCTGCTTTCCGGTCCGGCACCACAAAACGCAAAGTCTCGGTTATCTGTTCGAGACGACGCGGCGGCGGCACTTGCTGCCCGAGCGTCTCGACGCGCTCGGCGTTCCGCCGGGACCGAAGCGGGCGCGGCTGGCCGCCGGCCACCCGGTCATGCTGGCCGACGGACGAGAGGTGGTGCCGGAGGACGTCGAGGCCAGAGAGGCGAGCTCGACTCGGCTTGCAATCGTCGGCGACACCGAGGAGACGGAAACGTTGGCGCCGTTCGTCGCCGGCGCTGACGCGCTGGTCATCGAGGCGACTTTTCTCGACGCCGACGCCGGGCTGGCGGCCCGACGCGGCCACCTGACCGCGGGTCAGGCCGCACGCCTGGCCCGGGATGCCGGGGTCGGGGCCCTCTGGCTAACCCATATTTCGGGACGCTACGAAGCGGGCGAAATCGCCGCCGAGGCGAAGCGATTTTTCCCCGAAGCGCGCGTCATGAACGATTTCGACCGGGTCGCGACCGCCGACACACGCCGAACGGAAGCACGACGAGAGAGCCGCGGGGATCCGCGGCTCTCCGGCCGGTGACTACCGTCCGCGATCCGAGCGGTTGTTGCCGCTGTGCGAGCGAGTGTCGCCGCTCGCGGTCGCATGCTCGCGTCCGTGCGAGCGGTTGTCGCCGCCGCGTTTGTCGTCGTTGCCCCCGTGCTGCTCCATGTAGGTGCGCGTATGGTGATGAATCTGACCGTCATCGCCCCGGTACTCGCGGCGCTTCAGATCGACCTCCTCCTCACGGTCGTGATCCTGCCCGCGAGCCTGCGTCTGGTGCGAGCCGCCATGCGAACGGTTGTCGTTATCGCGGCCGCTGTCGTGCGAACGGGCTTGGCTGGAGCCGCCGGCGTGCGAACGGTTGTTATCGTCGCGGCCGCTGCTGTGTGATTTACCGTGCTGCGTTCCTTCTTCCTTTGTATGCGGCCACGGCTCGTCGGTCGATTTGTGCGGATGGCGTCCGGTGCCTTGCTGATCTCTGTTCTCAGCCATGTCTGCTCTCCAATATCGTTCATGGACGCGCGGCCAGTTCCGCCGCGTGTACGGTGCAAAACACCGAAAATGTTGAAATCTGCCCAATGACAACCGGCGGTCGATTGACCGTGCCGCCGTGTTGCCGCTCACGATAAAAGCTTAAAGCAGCGGCAAAGCAAAACGACCGACCAACGTGCCGGAGGCTCTGTTCGCCCACAGGCGCCGCACCTCGCGGCGTCGCGGCGTCGCGCGCTCAGCCGCGTGCCGGCCGAGAGTTCATCGACAAAATCCGTGGTTCGGGAATAGTTCCGCGGCCGTCCCGTTTTGGCGCAATCGGTCCAAACGGATGTTCGGGCGCACGGCTTTTCCCGCGCGATCCGTCGCGCGTCGTCGCCGCGCGACAAACATTGCACCAACGGCTCGTCGCGATATCGTAGTCTGACACGAAGCAGCAGCGGACACCAAAAACCAGTGCTCGAAACGACAATCGCCGGCAGTCTGCCGAAACCCTCCTGGCTTGCCGAGCCGCGCAAACTGTGGGCCCCATGGCGGCTCGACGGCGAGGCGCTCACCGAAGGCAAGCGCGACGCCACGCTGCTCGCGCTGAAAATTCAGGAGGATGCCGGCATCGACATCGTCACCGACGGGGAGCAGTCGCGACGGCATTTCGTGCACGGCTTTCTCGCCGGGATCGACGGCATCGATTTCGCGCGCCAGGTGCGGATCGGCATTCGCGACAACCGCTATGAAGCGATGGTGCCGACCGTCACGGGTCCGCTGCGCCGGCGCGAGGCAGTCCACGCGGCTGAGGCGCTGATCGCCCGAACGCATACCACGCGACGCCTCAAATTCACCCTGCCGGGGCCGATGACGATCGCCGACACGATCGCCGATACGCATTACCGCGATCGCACGGCGCTGGCGATGGCGTTTGCCGAGGTGCTCAACGAAGAGGCGCGCGATCTGGCGGCGCTCGGCGTCGATGTGGTCCAGTTCGATGAACCCGCGTTCAACGTCTATCTCGACGAGGTCGTCGGCTGGGGGATCGAGGCGCTGCACCGCGCCGCCGCCGATCTGCCCTGCCGCACCGCGGTGCATATCTGCTACGGCTACGGCATTCCAGCCAATATCGAGTGGAAGCGCGGCCTCGGCCGCGAGTGGCGGCAATACGAGCGGATTTTCCCGGCGCTGGCGGCGAGCCGCATCGACCAGGTCTCGCTCGAATGCGCCAATTCGCGCGTGCCGATCGAGCTCTTGGCGCTGCTTGCCGGCAAGGACGTGCTGGTCGGCGCGATCGACGTGGCGAGCGATACGGCCGAGACACCGGAGCAGGTTGCCGCGACGATCGAGGCGGCGCTGCGCTTTGTCCCGCCGGAGCGGCTGTTTCCCTGTACGAATTGCGGCATGGCGCCGCTCGACCGAACGCTGGCGAACCAGAAGCTGGCGGCGCTTGCCGCAGGCGCCGGGTTGGTGCGCGGCCGCCCGGCTCCGGCAGCGGGGGCGGACCAGAACTGATAAACGCGCGGCCGCGCGAGTTGCACGGCTCCAGAATGGCGTTTGCCGCCGGCCCTGTTTTAAAGCTGGCCGCTTAAACGAGACGTGCGGCGCACTCCCGCGAGGTCGTCAGCAAGCCGCGGAGCGCGCGTTCTTCCGCCGGCCGCGCATTGCCATTCCAGCCAGCGCGCCGCCGAGCAGCAGAATGCTGGTCGGTTCCGGCACTGCGGCCGCTGCATTCGCGACGATATTGTCAATATTCGCCGAACTACCGAGGACAAACAGATTGAGGAACACTTGATCGACCGCAATGCCGGAGAAGGGGTTGAAGATTGTGGTGAAAACTCCAGTGTGACCGGGCTCGGTTGCGTTAAAGCTGTATTGCTGGTTGCCAGCCAAAACACCGGTGATGCCGTAGGCTGTGTCTCCGTTGTTGGCTGCCAGATCGAATGAAACGAAATTGAAGCTGCCGCCGTCGAAGATGTTGAGAGTATTGTCTTGGGGACCCCCGAATACCGGCCCGGCAATCAGGCTCGGTGCCGGATTTCCAAAGATCAGGCCCTCAAAGAATTGGCCCCCGATCAAGGTAACGAGTGTATAGCCGCTCTCGCTATAGCTCGCGACGGGCGTTCCGTTGGTGCCGCTCAACCCGGAAAACGTGATCGTGGTCGCGGCGGCTACGGCCGAACATAGCAATGCCACTCCGGCGAAGAGAGAAGCCGCCAGCGTTACGTTTCCAAGTCTCATGGTAAGCCCCCGGTTACATTCGCGGCATCCCCGGCACGCTTAAGGTTAGGCTCTTACCCCCCACCGAGTTTGTCAACTCGAATAACTCGCAGATTGCAGCGATATCTCGGAAGAGTTGTTCGACCGCTCGATAGCACCGCGGCCAAAGGGCCGGCGCTCGTATCCGGAGCATCCCGCCGGTTGCCGGCGTTTCACAGAAGCGGGGACATTATGTCCTCGCGGCGCAAAACCAGGGCACATTCCCATGGCTGAGTCAATCAGACCTCGGGGCAACCGTATCGCGCATCTCTTACGGCGGCAAACCGAGCAAACCGATCGGCTTTCCGGCGAAACCTCGGTGCTTGTTATTGTGGCTCTCTCTCTTCTCTGCTGGGCGCTTCTGGTGTTCATCGGAATGGCTATGTGGTCGGCGTTCGGCTGATACGCCGAGGCGGCCGCAGGTTACCGGGCTGAGGGGAAAGGGATTCTACTCGCAGGCGATTTGCCCTAGGCTGCGGCGGAGAGGTTGGGGACCGTCGCTTGCCTGTTGTTCGTCTGGTCATGGCCGCGGCCGTGTCGGCGCTGTCGCTGCTGCTCGTCGGCTGCTCGAATCTGCCGCAGCGCGACGATGTTATCGCGCAGGCAACCCAGGACAACGAGATTGCCTTCAATGTCGTCAAGATCGACGACGCGGTAGTCGGCGTGCTGGCCGCGCGACCGCGCCCCCCGTTCCGCGAGCGCTTCAAGGAATATTTGCCGCCGCCCGAGCTGAAAATCGCGGTCGGCGATACGGTTTCGGTCGTAATCTGGGAGGCGGCTTCGAACGGCCTGTTCGGCAATTCGCTTGCGGAGTTTCCGTCTCGCCCCGGCGGCGCCACGGGCCGGACACGGACGGAAGCCACGCAAGGAGGGGCGACGCGTTCGGGCCCCTTGGGCCCCTCGGATCAACGTCTCGAGCGGTCGCCTTTCATGGAACCAGGCGCCGCGCGGCCGTCCGCACCCTCGCCGATGGCAATGCCCATAGAGCCCAATGCGAATACCGCTTTCGCGCCGCCCGAGCGTAACGCGATCCAGGAGCTCGCCGCTCGCGCCAGCCAGACGGCCCCCGGGACTTCGATCCCCAGCCAGCCCGTCGGCCCCGACGGGACGATCACGATCCCCTATGCCGGGCGCGTGGTCGCCGCCGGCCGGACGGCAACCGAGCTGGGGCGGCGGATAGAGGCTCTGCTCGGCCCGATCGCGATCGACCCGCAAGCGCTGGTAGTTGTGCAGCGCGGCGCGGGCAGTTCGGTAAGCGTGGCCGGCGACGCGATCCAGGGCGGGCGCGTTCCACTCTCGTCCGGCGGCTCGCGCCTGTTGGACGTGATCGCGGCGGCGGGCGGCGTCGCGACTCCGGCCGCCGAGACATTCGTCAGGCTGTCGCGCGACGGCGTCACGGCAAGCGTGCCGCTTGCCGTGCTGATCGCCCATCCCGACCAGAATATACCGGCGCGGCCCGGCGACGTGCTGATCGTGTCGCGCGTGCCGCAAACCCTGACCGTGTTCGGGGCGGCCGGCAAAAATGATTTGATCACCTTCGATGCCGAGCGGCTGTCGCTGGCCGAGGCGCTCGCGAAGGGAGGCGGCCTGCTCGATGAGCTGGCCGATCCGAGCGCGGTCTTCGTCATGCGCTACGAAGCCGCCGAATTGGTGCATGCGTTGGGTCAGCCGGTCGCGGCGCGGGCTCCCTCGGGGTTGTCGCCGGTCGTATACCGGCTCGATCTGTCCGACGCAAAATCCTACCTGCTCGCGAAGCGCTTCCCGGTGCAGGACAGGGACATCATCTTTATCGCTGAGGCGAAGGCGGTTCCCATCACGCGCGCGCTACAGGCGGTATCGCAGATCACGGGTCCGGTGACGCGAGCTTTTATCATCTGCCGCGCTTCCGGATGCTGACAGACGGGACCGCGGCCCGACCCGCGTATACGTGGCGCGCCAAAACCGCGAAGGCGGTGCTCAGCTATGGGCGCGCCGCCGGGCGGCGGCTTCCGCCTCGCCGCTGATCGCCTCCTTGACCCTGCCGGCGAGCTGCTTCAGCGAGAACGGCTTCGGCAGGAAATGGATCTCGGCGTCGCTGTCGAGCCGCTTGCGGAACGCATCCTCGGCGTACCCGGAGATGAAGATCACCTTCATGTCAGGGTGGATTTCGCGCACCTGCCGGACCAGTGTCGGGCCATCCATGCGCGGCATTACGACGTCGGTGATCAGGAGATCGATCGTGTCGTCCGAGCCGCGCATCAGATCGAGCGCGGTTTCGCCGCTTTTCGCCTCGAGCACCTTGTAGCCTTTGTTGCGCAGCGCCCGAGCGGCGAAAATCCGGACCGGATCCTCGTCCTCGACCAGCATGACGGTGCCGATCCCGGTCAGATCGACGGCGGTCGGCGCGTCCGCCGGGTCGCCGCGCGGTCCCGGCTCGTCCTCGGCGCCCGCATGGCGCGGCAGATAGATTCGAAAAACGGCGCCTTCTCCGGGTGCGCTGTCGACGAAGATAAAGCCCCCGGTCTGCTTGACGATGCCGTATACTGTCGACAAGCCAAGGCCGGTTCCGGAACCGATCTTCTTGGTCGAGAAGAACGGCTCGAAAATCCGTTCAAGGTTTTCTTTCGGAATTCCGACCCCGGTATCGGCGATCTCGACCGATACGTAGTTTCCGGCCGGCATGGTTTCGGCGCCGTGCCGGAGCGGTGCCGCCTGCGCGACATTGCTTGTCCGGATCGTCAGCGTGCCGCCTCCTACCATCGCGTCGCGCGCGTTGACGGCAAGGTTGATGATGACTTGTTCGAGCTGCCCCTGATCGACCTTGGCGAGGCCGAGATCGCGGCCATGGATCAGCTTCAGCTCGATGTTCTCGCCGATCAGGCGACGCAACAGGTGCGACAGCTCGACAAGAACATCGCCAATGTCGAGAACGCGCGGCTGCAATGTCTGCTGGCGCGAGAAGGCCAGCAGCTGGCGCACGAGATTGGCGGCGCGGTTGCCGTTCTGCTTGATTTGCATGATGTCGGCGAAGGACGGGTCGCCCGGCCGGAACCGCGTCAGAAGCAGGTCGCAAAACCCGATCATCGCGGTCAGAAGATTGTTGAAATCGTGCGCGACGCCGCCGGCCAGCTGTCCGATAGCCTGCATCTTCTGCGACTGCGCGAACTGTACTTCGAGGTTCTTCTGCTCTGTCGAGTCGATGAAATGCAGCATCAGATCGCCGTCGCCGTTTTCGGCGCCATCGAGGCGACTGAGGAAAACGACGCAGCTTCGCTCGCGGGGTCCCGTCAGACGCACATCGACCGGCCGCGTCGGCGCGAGACCCTCGGCAGCGGCGCTCAGTCTGGCCGCCAGTTGACGTCGATCCTCCTCGGCGACGAACCCGATCAGCCGCTGGCCGATCAGCGCTTCGAGCGGCGCGCCGAGCAGGTCGCCGAGGGCGCGGTTCGCCTCCTCGAGCCTACCAGACCGGTCGATCAGGGCGATCCCGACGGGCGCGTCGGCAAAAAACCGCTGAAACCGCTCGCGCGACCGCCGCAACGCCGATTCCCACTGCCGCTCCGGGGTCAGATCGCGCACGACCGAGCGGGTGCGCAGCTCGGGCCCGCTCCCGACGGTGCTTTGACTCAGCCATGCCTGGAGCATTCCGCCGTTGCGGCTTTTAAAGGTGACCTCGCCACGGTGGCCGCCTTCGCCGCCGCCAAAGGGATCCCACGGGAGGGCCTCGGGTGGTAGAGCGACGGCAAGGAAATCGTGCAGACGGGCATCGCTGCCGACGATCTCCGCCGGGTTCGATCCCAGCCAATCCGCGAGCGTCTGGTTGACGAACAGAAACCGCCCCGCCGAGTCCACGGAGTAGAAGCCGACCGGTGCGTCGTTGAGGAACTCGACGAGCTTGTTCCGCTCGTCCCGGATCAGCGCCTCCATTTCGTGGCGGGCCGTGATGTCCTGGATGTTCCAGAAACTGTAGCCAGGCCGTCCGGCGATTGGATTGACCGAGATCGCAAACCAACCGATGGCGGAGCCGCGCGAGTACCGCAGCGGCAGCACGGTAATGGCGCCCGCTCCTTGCCCGGCGCGGCTGCATAGCCGCTCGAAATCCGGTATTGCCTCGGGCTCTGCCAGGGCGGCCGCGATTGCCGGCATCGGTCGCTCGCGGGCCTCTGGAAACAATTCGCGGTATGCCGTGTTGGCGTACGCGACGCGACCGTCGGGAGCGAGGATCAGCTGCGGATCGGGCGAGGCGTCGAGCGCCTGTGTCAAGATATCGATGCGCGCGGCAAGCGTCGCGGCCCACCGCCCGAGCCCGATAAAGGCGCCGAGACCCACGGCGGCAGCGACGATAACGGCCGCGGCCGCCGGCATCCGGCCCCCGTTGGCGATCGGTGTGAAGAGCAGCCCGGCGGCAACAGCCGCGAGGGACAAAGCGAGCGCGGCATTGGCGATATGAGCGGCTCGCGCCGGCGCCCCCCTGTGCGCGGCCCAGCTCTTCCGGCCTCGGGCCAGCCCCTGCGGATTCTCGGTATCGGCCGCGGCCATGCTCGATGCCCCGCTCTCGTTGCGATCCTGGAGTCGCACGCCGGGTCGCGCCCCTCGACGGCCCGGCTGCAGAATTGCGAACGACGCGTTAACGGCGGCTTAAATCCGTAGTTATTTCGTCCCCGGCGCGAGCGCGCCAAATTGCCCGCCGGAAAGCATCACTCGTCGCGATAGGTGCGCTCCATCCGCTCATGCCGTTCCTGCGCTTCGATCGTCAGCGTCGCGATCGGGCGTGCTTCGAGCCGCCGGATGCCGATCGGCTGATCGGTTTCCTCGCAGAAGCCGAAAGTGCCGCTCTCAATGCGCTGAAGCGCGGCATCGATTTTCGAGATGAGCTTGCGCTCGCGGTCGCGCGTGCGCAGCTCGATCGCCCGCTCGGTTTCGAGCGAGGCGCGATCGCTCAGATCCGGCTTCAACAGGCTCTCTTCCTGCAAATGGCGCAATGTGCCGGTCGAATCGGCGAGAAGCTCGGCGCGCCAGCGCAGCAGCTTCTGCCGGAAATATTCGAGCTGCAGCGGGTTCATGAACTCTTCGTCATCGCTCGGACGATAGTCTGGCGGCAAATCCGGGCGCATCGCTCTCCCCAAACCCCCGTTCAAACGGCGGCGGAGTATATGAATCGAGTTCACCCGATTCAACTGTCAACGCGTCAATCCACCGCGTTGATTTCCCAGGGAATCCACCCCGGCAGCTGGACAAGCTGGCCGGGGAAACGCCGCGGAGAACGAGGCCGGTGCGCGGCCGCCGTTCCGCCGATCATGGATACGCAGGCTTTGGCCTTCGAGCGGCCGGAAATGACAGTCGGGAGATTCCCTGACGATTGCTTCCGCCGGGTGCGAATACGCGCGTCGAGCGTTAGTCCGGGGAAGACGCATTCGGCGGCGCCTGTCCGGCGAATTGACACTCCGGCAGTCGCGGCCTATCTGTCGATTGTCGCCGTGCGCTCCGCATCCGCTCTTCCTGGCTGCTTTTATTCGAGGTTTTCATGTTCGGCGCCTTAGCCCGGCGGCTGTTCGGCTCCGCCAACGATCGCTATATCAAGAGCCTCCGCCCGCTGGTCGATCAGATCAACGAGCTGGAGCCGCAGCTTGAATCGCTGTCGGACGAGGCGTTGCGCGGCCGCACCGCCGAGTTCAAACAGCGGCTCGCGGACGGAGCCGAACTCGACGATCTGCTCGTCGAGGCATTCGCGACCGTTCGCGAGGCCGCGAAACGCACGCTGGGCCAGCGCCATTTCGATGTGCAGTTGATGGGCGGGATCGTGCTGCATCGCGGCATGATCGCCGAGATGAAGACCGGCGAGGGCAAAACCCTGGTCGCTACCCTGCCAGTCTATCTGAACGCGCTCGCCGGCAACGGGGTGCATGTCGTCACGGTCAACGACTACCTCGCGAAACGCGACTCCGAGTGGATGGGGCAGATCTATCGTTTTCTCGGCATGAGCGTCGGCGTCATCGTTCACGAGCTGGACGATTATCAGCGGCAGGAAGCTTACCTCTGCGACGTCACGTACGGTACGAACAACGAGCTCGGTTTTGACTATCTGCGCGATAACATGAAGTTTCGGCTGGAGGATATGGTCCACCGGCCGTTTCAATATGCGATCGTTGACGAGGTCGATTCGATCCTGATCGACGAAGCGCGCACGCCGCTGATCATATCCGGCCCGACCGAGGACAATTCCGAGCTGTATATTCAGGTCGACAAGCTGATCCCGGCGCTCGAACCCGACGATTACGAGAAGGACGAAAAACAGAAGACCGTTACCCTGACCGAGCCAGGTCAGGAGAAGATGGAAGAACTGCTGCGCGAGCACGGTCTGCTGCATGTCGGCGGGTTGTACGATATCCACAACGTGTCGCTGGTTCATCATGTGAACCAGGCGCTGCGCGCGCATAAATTATTCGCGCGCGATACCGAGTACATCGTCAAGGACGACAAGATCATCATCATCGACGAATTCACCGGCCGCATGATGGAAGGGCGACGCTACTCGGAGGGGTTGCACCAGGCGCTGGAAGCGAAAGAAGCCGTCACGGTTCAGAACGAAAACCAGACGCTCGCCTCGATTACGTTCCAGAATTATTTCCGCATGTATCCGAAACTCGCCGGGATGACCGGCACGGCGATGACCGAGGCGGAAGAGTTCGGCGACATCTACAAGCTCGAAGTTATTGAGGTGCCGACCAACCTGCCTGTAGCACGCACCGACACCGACGACGAGGTCTATCGCTCGACGCGCGAGAAATTCGACGCGATCGTCAATCAGATCGCCGAGTGCCGCGACCGCAAGCAGCCGGTGTTGTGCGGCACGGTCAGCATCGAGAAATCGGAGGCGCTGTCGGCGCTGCTCAAAAAGAACAAAATCGAGCACAACGTGCTGAACGCCCGATATCACGAGCAGGAGGCCTACATCATTGCCCAGGCGGGCCGTCCCGGCGCCGTGACGATCGCGACCAACATGGCCGGGCGCGGTACCGATATCCAGCTCGGCGGCAATCTCGACATGCGCTTGAAGGTCGAACTGGCGCTGATCGGGGACGAGGTCGAGCGCGAGCGCCGCGCCGCCGAAATCCGCGCCGAGATCGAGGCGGCGCGCGAAGTTGTGCGCGAGGCGGGCGGCCTGTTCGTGATCGGCAGCGAACGGCACGAGAGCCGCCGGATCGACAACCAGCTGCGCGGCCGGTCCGGCCGTCAAGGCGATCCCGGCGCCTCGAAATTCTTTGTCTCGCTCGAAGACGATCTGATGCGGATCTTCGGCTCCGAGCGGATGGAATCGATGCTGGGGCGGCTCGGCCTCAAGGAGGGCGAGGCGATCATCCACCCGTGGGTCAACAAGGCGCTGGCCAAGGCGCAGCAAAAGGTCGAGGCGCGCAACTACGACATCCGCAAGCAACTCTTAAAGTACGACGACGTGATGAACGACCAGCGCAAGGTCGTTTACGAGCAGCGCCGCGAGATCATGAACGCCGAGGAAGTCGCGGCGACGATTGTTGACATGCGCAACGAGACGATCGCGGAAATCGTCGCGCGCGCGATCCCGGAGAACGCCCTCCCCGAGCAATGGGACATCGCCGGGCTGCACCCCGAATGCCTGCGGCTTTTGGCGCTCGACGTGCCGCTCGCCGACTGGGCCAAGGAGGAGGGTATCGACCGGCGGACCGTGGAGGATCGCCTGGTCGAGGCATCCGAGGGGCTCATGAAGGGAAAGGAGGGCACGTTCGGCGAGGAGTTGATGCGCATGGCTGAGAAGAGCCTGCTGCTGCAATTCCTCGACCACATCTGGAAAGAGCATCTGCTGCAGCTCGATCATCTCCGGCAAGGCATCAATTTGCGCGCCTATGCGCAGCGCGACCCGCTCAACGAATACAAGCGCGAGGCGTTCGAGTTGTTCGAGGGGATGCTGGCGACGTTGCGCGAGCAGGTGACGGGTGCGCTGACTCATCTCGAGATCCGCACGGACGTGCCGCCCGAACCCGAGCCGGTGCCGTTCGGTGAATTGTCGTATTCCGAGGAGTTTCCGCTCGAACCGGAGGCGGTGATGGCGGAGGCCGCCCCGCCGTCCCGGCGATCCACCGCGGTGGGGGCGGGCGGCGCGCGCCGAGAGAGCGGACGCGTCGGAGTCGCCGCCGCCGGAGCTGATCTGAGGGAGCGGGGCGGAGAAGGCGGCGCGGTGGCGCGGGCACCCTGGGCCGGAACCGGGCGCAACGCGCCGTGCCCATGCGGATCGGGGCGCAAATACAAGCACTGCCACGGCCGCCTCTGATCCGGCGTCGCCGCGGGGCAAACGCCGCGGGGCACTGCAATCGGTTTTGCCAGAGGGGTGCGCGACAGCGGTTACGGACGCTGTCCAGCTTGAATAGGCCCCCACTCAGACGGGGATCAGTACAGCGGCACGCTGTACATGAGCAGCACCGATTGCGCTCCGGGATTGCGCTTTGTCAGCCCGGCATTCGACATGTGAGTTAAGGCGATGCCGAGCCGGCTCATGTTGTCGAAGCGCCAAGCCAACTCGGCCCCGGTGCGGAATTCCCACCACGACCCGAGATTGGTTCCCGAACCGCGCGAGAAAAACCCGCCGGCGACATTCGGCGTCAATACCACGTTCGGGCCGAAATTGATGTCGATCCCGAACCCGCCATAGCCGTAGAACGCCGCATTGCTCGTCGCCATGACACCGACGAACGGCGACACAAACCACAGCACGTCGCCGAAATGGTATTCGCCGCGAAATTCCGCGGCAGTACGGGCGCTGTTACCGTTGTCCGGCGTAATATCGAACGCGCCGGCGCCGAGGGCAACGCGCGGCGGATCGGACGGCGAACCGACGCTCAGTTGGGCACGGGCGGACACGGGATGCGCGACGGCCGCAATGATCGCCACGGCGATCGTCAACGCCGGGAACGCGCCGGACCGCACCGCTCGCCATTTATCCGCTGTCATGCACTCCCCGCCCCCGATCGAACCCGTTGCGGCCATCGCCTCCGCGCGGTCGGTGGGCGGGCACGCTGCGCCTCGGATCGCGCCGGCTTCGGGCCGGTCTCCGCAGCGCATCTTAGAGGCGATCACAACAGCCGCAAGCGAAACCGAAGCGTGAAAGCCGATTACCAGCGCTTGGCGCGCTCGGTGGCGAGGACAAGCTGCTCGCGAATGCCCGGCTCCATCGCCGAATGACCGGCGTCGCGTACGATAACGTACTCGGCCTCCGGCCAGGCGAGGACCAGCTCGTCGGCGCTGCGAATCGGGCAGATCATGTCGTAGCGCCCCTGCACGATAACCGCCGGCAGATGCCGGATGCGGCCGAGATTGGCGACGAGATCGGCATCGGGCGGAACCAGATGGCTGGTAAAGAAATGCGCCTCGATCCGCGCCAGCCCGAGCGCCAGCCGGTCCTCGCCGAAGGCGGCAACCGTTTCCGGGTTGGGCAGCAGCGTTGAGCAGGCGCCCTCGTAGATGCTCCAGGCGCGCGCCGCCGCCATATGCACGCGGGGGTCCGGATCGATCAGGCGGCGATAGTACCCGGCGAGCAGATCGGCGCGCTCCGCTTCCGGCAGAAACCCGGCGAAGGCGCGCCACGCCTCGGGAAACACGGTGCGCATGCCGTACAGAAACCAGTCGATTTCGCTGCGGCGGCAGAGAAAAATCCCGCGCAGGATCAACCCGGCGACGCGCTCGGGATGGCTCTGCGCGTAGAGCAGCGCCAGCGTCGACCCCCACGAGCCGCCAAACACCACCCATTCCGCGACACCGAGTTCGCTACGCAGGCGCTCGATGTCGGCGACGAGATGCGCGGGGGTGTTGTCGCTAAGCTCACCGAGCGGTGTCGAACGGCCGCTGCCGCGCTGGTCGAACACGACAATGCGCCAGAAACCGGGGTCGAAAAACCGGCGATGCACCGATGTCGCGCCGGCCCCCGGACCGCCGTGCAGAAACAGGATCGCCGGGCCTTGCCGATTGCCCGATTCCTCCCAGTACATCGTATGGCGCGCGTCGATCTTCAGCTGGCCGGTGCGATACGGCTCGATCGGCGGAAACAGGTCGCGGCGCGTGTTCATCGCCGTATTTTACGGGGGTGCGGAGAGTTGCGGTAGCGGGGCGCAATTTTTGCCCTTGCGGCGACCCTGGCAAGGCTGTGAGATCAGGCCGCCGGCGCGGGAGGTGCTCATGGCATTGAAACGGATGGTGCTGCAGATCGGCATGGGAACCGATATTCGCGGCCGCGACTATACGAAGGCGGCGGTGCGGGCGCTGCGCGACGCGCTCTGGCACAATTCGCTGAGCGTCGCCAATGCGCTCGGGCAGCCGGTCGATTCGATGCGGGTCGAGGTCACGATCGGGGTGCCGCGTCCGGAGCTGGTCGACAAGGATGCCGTGCTGGAAGTGCTGCCGCACGGCACTGGAACCGTCACCGTCGTCGAGGGCGGTCTCGAAATCGCCAATGACGAGGGCACCAACGCGACCATTCTCGCCAACGCCGCCGCCGTCGTCCGGCTCGATCTGCCAGAGGGGCTGCGGGAGGCGCGGCCGTGACGCTGAAGCGCATCATCACCGAATTCGGCACCGGCAACGATCTGCACGGCGGCGACTACACAAAGGCGGCAGTGCGCGCGGTCGAGGATGCCATCCACCACAGCTCGTTGAGCCTGATCCGCAGCCTCGGTATCGACTCGCGCACGATGCGGGTGGCGGTCACGGTCGGCGTGCAGCAGCCGCAGCGTGTCGACGCCGACGCGGTCAAGGCGGTGCTGCCGCACGGCCAGGTCGGCGTCACCGTCGTGAAGGGCGGCCTCGACGTGCCGGACGAGGCGGGCGGCGATGTCGCGATCATCGCCAGCGCCGCCGTGACGGTGCGCCTGGACCTGCCCTGACAAGCGCTGGTCCCCGCCCGGCAATGCTGTACTTCGAGGACATTGCCGCCGGGCAGACATATCGCTCGCCGAGGCTGCGCATCGACGCCGCCGCGATTACCGCCTTCGCGGCCGAGTTCGATCCGCAGCCGTTTCACCTCGACGACGCGGCGGCGCGCGCATCGCTGTTC
>JBFXDF010000026.1:0-26082 GCA_050181375.1 Alphaproteobacteria bacterium | reverse complement strand
AAAACGGGCCGAGCTGCGCCGCGCGGGGGTCGGCTAGGGGCTGCTCTCTGGCGGCGGCTCCGGAGGCGGCGCGCGCGGCCGCGCGAGCCTGCGCCGTTTCGCGGCCGAGGTGATGCCGCATTTCGTCGCCGCGGAGCCGGAGACTCCGGCCGCGCGGCAGGCGGCGGAGTAACGGGGAAGGCGATGAAGATCCACAATCTCTACACCGACGAAAGCGGCGAATCGCATTTCCGCGACATCGAGATCGAATGGATCGAGGAGCGTCGCGGCAGCAGGCTGTCGAAACGGTTTCCGGCGACCGGCGTGATCTTTCGCGAGACCGAGGCCGAGCACAATGTCGACTGGCACAAGGCGCCGCGCCGGCAATACATCGTCAATCTCGATGCCGGCGTGAAAATCACCGCCAGCGACGGCGAGAGCCGGTTCATCGCCGCCGGCGACGTCATTCTGGTCGAGGACACGACCGGCAAGGGCCATTTATCGGATCATATCGAAGGCAAGATCCGCCACTCGCTGTTCATCCCGGTCGAGTAGCCGGGCAGCCGCCGCGGGCGGCCTCGCGCGTTCACCGCGCACCGGCGGGGCGCGGCGAATCGATGGGAATGGGTCCGGCTGGAGCGCGGGCGGTACCGTGCTATACTGCCTCTCCGACTGCCGGCCCGGCGCACCTTCCGCCGGGATCGAGGGCGGCCGGGAGCGCATCGTCCGCCAACAGTGTGCAGTCTCCATGAAGCTTACGATCGAACGTGCCGCGCTTTTAAAGGCGCTGAGCCATGTCCAAAGCGTCGTCGAGCGGCGGACGACGATCCCGATTCTGTCCAATGTGCTGTTGCGCGCCGATGCCGGTCAGCTGGCCTTGAGCGCGACCGACATGGATGTCGAGATCGTGGAGCGGGTTTCCGCGCGCATCGAACGCGACGGCCGGACGACCGCGCCGGCGCACACGCTGTACGACATCGTGCGCAAATTGCGGGAGGGCGCCCAGGTCGAGATCGAGACGCCGACCGGCGCGGCCGGAGGCCGCAACGAATTGGTGCTGCGTTCGGGCCGATCGACCTTCACGCTCGCCTGCCTGCCGCCCGAGGACTACCCGGTGATGTCGGCCGGGGAGCTGCCGCACCGCTTTGCGCTGACCGCCGCCGATCTGCGCACGCTGATCGACCGCACCCGGTTCGCGATCTCGACCGAGGAAACGCGGTATTATCTGAACGGCATCTATCTGCACGCGACAAAAGGCAACGAGGCGCCGGTCGTCCGCGCGGTCGCGACCGACGGGCACCGGCTGGCGCGGTTCGAGATGGCCGCGCCCGAGGGCGCCGCCGGCATTCCGGGCGTCATTGTTCCGCGCAAGGCCGTGCTCGAACTTCGCAAGCTGGTCGATGAAGGCGACGAGGAGGTCCAGCTCTCGCTCGGCGAGACCAAGATACGCGCCGCTGTCGGCGCGGCCGAGCTGACCTCGAAACTGATCGACGGCACGTTCCCCGATTACGACCGCGTGATCCCCGCAGGCAACGACAAGCTGCTCGAGGTCGATTGCAAGAGCTTCTCCGAGGCGGTGGACCGCGTCTCGACGATCTCGACCGAGCGCAGTCGCGCCGTAAAGCTGGCGATCGAGGGCGGCAGCGTGACTGTTTCTGCGACCAGTCCGGAAAACGGCGTCGCGGTCGAGGAACTCGAGGCCCGCTACGACAGCGCGCCGCTCGAAATCGGGTTCAATTCGCGGTATCTGCTCGACATCACCGATCAGATCGGCGGCGAATACGTCCAGCTGAAAATGGCCGATGCCGGCTCGCCGACGATCCTGTGCGACGCCGCCGCCGAAACCAACGGCGCCAGCGCGCTCTATGTGCTGATGCCGATGCGCGTATAGCAGGAGTGTCCGACCGGGCCTCGGAAAGGGGCGGAATCGCTGGAAATTTGGGGATTTCGCACCATATTGGGAGCATGCTTGCCGCGGTACAGGACCTTGATCGGAAAGATGGAATCGCGGCTCCGGCAAAGCATGGCGGGCGGGTCGCGGTCACCCGTCTCGTCCTGACCGACTTCCGCAATTACCGCTCCGCGAGGCTCGATCTCGACGCAAGTCCGGTCGTCGTGAGCGGGCCGAACGGCGCCGGCAAGACGAACCTGCTCGAGGCGATCTCGTTTCTGTCTCCCGGCCGCGGCTTGCGCAAGGCGCGGCTCGGCGACATCGACCGTCGCGCCGCAACGGACGGGCCGGCTCCGCCGGGTTGGGCCGTGGCGGCGACGGTCCTGTCGCGGCAAGGCCCCGTCCGGGTCGGAACCGGGCGCGATGGCAGCGGCGGCGAGCGGCGCGCGATCCGCATCGACGGCCAGCCGATGCGCGGCCAGTCGGCGCTCGCCGAACTTCTCGGCGTGCTGTGGCTGACGCCGCAGATGGACCGGCTGTTTGTCGAGGGTCCGGAGGGAAGGCGCCGCTTCATGGACCGGCTCGTCCTCGGCATCGACCCGGCGCATGCCGCGCGGGTCGGCCGCTACGAGCAGGCGATGCGCGAGCGTTCGCGGCTGCTGCGCGAGGGCCGCACCGACCCGGCCTGGCTCGGCGCGCTCGAGGAATTGATGGCGGCCGAGGGGGTCGCGGTGGCGGCGGCGCGGCGCGACGCGATCGAGCGGCTCGACCGGGTCTGTGCCGCCGCGGCGGGCGCCTTTCCGAGCGCCCGGGTCCGCGTCGACGGCGCGGTCGAGGCGTGGCTGGCCGAGATGCCGGCGCTCGCCGCCGAGGACCGCCTGCGCGCCGCGCTGGTCGAGGCGCGGCCGGGCGACGCGGCGTCGGGCGGCGCCGCGGTCGGACCGCACCGGTCCGATCTCGCGGTGACCCACGCCGAGAAGAACGTCGCCGCCGAGTCGGCGTCGACCGGCGAGCAGAAGGCGCTCCTGATCGCGATCGTGCTGGCGCAGGCGGCGTTGCAGCGCCGCGATCGCGGAGAGGCTCCGATCCTGCTGCTCGACGAAGCGATGGCGCATCTCGATGCCGCGCGCCGCGCCGCGCTGTTCGAGGTCATCGCCGGGCTCGACGGCCAGGTCTGGGTGACCGGCACCGAGCCGGGCCTGTTCGCGCCGCTGCGCGGCACCGCCCGCTTTTTGTCGGTCTGTGACGGGGCCCTCTCGGAAACCGAAGCCTGACCGAAACCGAATTCTGACCGAAAACACACTGGAACCGAATGGCAAACGCAACCGCTCCCCGCAAATTCGACGAAACCTTTGTTGAACCGGCCGAGGCCGGCGACACCGTTCGCGCCTATGACGAACACTCGATCAAGGTGCTGCACGGTCTCG
Organism: Alphaproteobacteria bacterium; assembly: GCA_050181375.1. Lineage (GTDB taxonomy): Bacteria > Pseudomonadota > Alphaproteobacteria > ATCC43930 > CGMCC-115725 > DATARH01. The sequence goes on along the minus strand of JBFXDF010000026.1, from coordinate 22,785 downwards.
ACCCGGTGCGCAAACGGCCGGGCATGTATATCGGCGACACCGATGACGGGTCCGGCCTCCATCACATGATCTACGAGGTCGTCGACAACGCGATCGACGAGGCGCTCGAAGGCTATTGCGACACGGTCACGGTTACGCTGAACGCCGACGGCTCGTGCACGGTGACCGATAACGGCCGCGGCATCCCGGTCGGCATCCACGAGGAGGAAGGCGTCTCGGCCGCCGAGGTCATCATGACCCAGCTCCATGCCGGCGGCAAATTCGACCAGAACTCGTACAAGGTTTCGGGCGGCCTGCACGGGGTCGGCGTGTCGGTTGTCAACGCGCTGTCGTCGCGTCTCGATCTGCGCATTTTCCGGCGCGGCTCGGAATGGTTCATGCGCTTTCGCGATGGCGTGCCCGAGGCGCCCCTCGCCGAGATCGGGCCGGCGCCGGCTTTGCCGCCGGGATCGCGAAGCGAGGTGATGACCGGCACCGAGATCACGTTTCTGCCGAGCACGAACACATTCACAAAGACCGAGTTCGACTTCACGACCCTGGAGCACCGGCTGCGCGAACTCGCTTTCCTGAACAGCGGCGTGACCTTGGTTCTGACCGATCTGCGCGGGGCCGAGCCAAAAACCGTGTCGTTCCATTACGAGGGCGGTCTGGAAGCGTTCGTAAAATATCTCGATCGCTCGAAGCAGGTCCTGCACGCGCCGCCGATCGCGATCCGCGGCGAGCGCGACGGGATCATCATCGAGATCGCGATGGAGTGGACCGACTCCTATCACGAAACGATGCTGTGCTTTACGAACAACATCCCGCAGCGCGACGGCGGCACGCATCTCGCCGGGTTTCGCGCCGCGCTGACCCGCACCGTCAACGCCTATGCCGGCGACAGCGGCATCGCGAAAAAGGAAAAGGTGGCGCTGGCCGGCGAGGACATGCGCGAGGGCCTGAGCTGCATCCTGTCGGTCAAGCTGCCCGATCCGAAATTTTCATCGCAGACCAAGGACAAGCTGGTCTCGTCCGAGGTTCGTCCTGCCGTCGAGGGGCTTGTCGGCGAGCGTCTCCAGCAATGGTTCGAGGAGCACCCGGCCGATGCCCGGAAAATCGTCGCGAAGGTCGTCGAGGCGGCGGCGGCGCGCGAGGCGGCCCGCAAGGCGCGCGACCTGACCCGCCGCAAGAGCGCGCTCGATGTCGCGAACCTGCCCGGCAAGCTCGCCGATTGCCAGGAACGCGACCCGGCCAAAAGCGAGTTGTTCATCGTCGAGGGCGACAGCGCCGGCGGCTCGGCCAAGCAGGGGCGCGACCGCCGGTTTCAGGCGATCCTGCCGCTCAAGGGCAAAATCCTCAACGTCGAGCGCGCCCGCTTCGACAAGATGCTGTCCTCGGCCGAGATCGGCACGTTGATCCAGGCGCTCGGCACCGGCATCGGCAGCGAGGATTTCGAGGCCGCGAAGGCGCGCTATCACCGCATCATCATCATGACCGACGCCGATGTCGACGGCAGCCATATCCGCACGCTGCTGTTGACGTTCTTCTTCCGGCAGATGCGGGCGCTGATCGAAAAGGGGTTTTTGTACATCGCGCAGCCGCCGCTCTATCGGCTGCAGCGCGGCAACGCCAAGCCGGTATACCTGAAGGATGACGCGGCGCTCGAAGCCTACCTGTTCAACACCGCGATCCGCGACGCCGTGTTGACGACGCACGATGGCGGGCAGCGCGCCGGCGACGATCTGCGCGAGTTGTTGGAACAGGCCCGGTTGCAGCGGCGCTGGGTGCAGACGCTGGCCGCGAAAGTCGGCAACGCCGATGTCGTCGAGCAGGCGGCGATCGCCGGTGCGCTGGCGGCCGGTCTCGATGGCGACCCGAACCGCGCCATCGAGGCGGCGCGCCGCACCGCCGAGCGTCTCGACATGATCGGCAACGGCGCCGACGGACGCTGGCAAAGCGAGGTCAACGCGCTGGGCGGTCTGATCCTCAGCCGCAATCGCCAGGGCGTCGAGGAGCGGCGGCTGATCGAATGGTCGCTCTTGCGGTCAAGCGAGGCGCGCCGGCTCGACGGCGACGGCGAGCGCCTGCGCGAACTCTATCTGCGGCCGGGCAAGCTCGCGGCGCGCGACAAGGAATACGCGATCGCCGGACCCTCGTCGCTGGTCGATGCGGTCATGGAAATCGGCCGCCGCGGCATCGAGGTCAACCGCTACAAGGGTCTCGGCGAGATGAACCCGGAGCAGCTGTGGGAAACGACGCTCGATCCCGAGATCCGCTCGCTGCTGCAGGTGCGCGTCAGCCACGAGGACCTCGCCGAGGAGACCTTCTCGACGCTGATGGGCGACCTTGTCGAGCCGCGCCGCGACTTCATCCAATCGAACGCGCTCTCGGTCGCGAATCTGGATGTATAGCCGACACCATCCGTTTGAGCAGGCCGACCGCTTCACAGGCGGACAGCCGTGTTCACCCGCCTTCCGGAGCTGCGGGCCTGCCTTACGGAGTTGCCGGCGAGGGTGGCGGCGATGCTGTTCCCGCGGACGGCAGCGAGACTTGCCATTCCTGCCGCGCCGCCGCGACCGCGTCCTGGTAGGTCGGGCAGGTACGCAATAACGGCATCGCGGCGTCGGCAATCTTCCGGCTGGCAACGGCGTCGCTCGGGAAGTGAAAGCCCCCAACTTCGGCGTTGCGCCAGACCCGCTCAGCTAATACCAGCATCGGATCAAGCATTTCCGGCACTGCATCGGCAACGCAATACGACTTCATCAGTCCGAAGAGCGCATGCCCGTTGGGATAGGAGGGGTGAGCTGTCGTGTCGAGCGGCGGCATCAGCGCCGGGCAATATTGCACCGGTCGTGGCCTTTTGTATTGGTATTTGAAATACGCCATCGTCATTGACGTGATGCGCGTTGCGATCTTAAGCAAGAGATAGGTGGCGGGATGGCTTTCCCGCTGGACCATCAATAACCCCAGATAGTAGAGGTGATGTTCTGAGTACTGGGCGATGATTTCGCTCATGCGAGCTTCACGCTCGGTTGTCGCAAGGCTGATCAAATGATCGATTTCGGTGTTCGTCGTCTCCTGATCCGGCGGCGGTCCCGGATCGGCTTGATTGCGCCAGTCCGTTGCAGCGAATTCGGCAAGCGTCACCAGAGCCAGAATATCCGGGTTCCAATTGGCATGTGGAAATTGCCGCGGCTGCATCCGGAACCGGCTAATCGGCGTGATTGCATGAAACCACGTCGGTGTCAGCGGATAGTGGTTCGGATTTACCGTATCGTACCAGCAAGCGCCCATGGCATTGTCCCCCCTCTTCTCAGCGTCAATTCCGTCTTAGCGAGGCAATCCCGCGATAATCAAGCGGTCGGCCATCAATCCAGCCATTTCGGCATCCCGGAAAGGGCATACCGGGCGATATGCCTCAACCCCAAAGTTCGGTTGTACGTCCAACAGTTTGCCGGCAACCTGGCGAGCCTCCGCCAGACGCCCGAGTGCCACCAAACTGACGATCAATATGCGCATCGCGGCACAAAAGCGAGGGCATTGCGCGACGGCGCGATAGCCGTTGGCCACTGCTTCCTCAAAGGTGCCATTCGTGTAATGTGCGATCGTCAGACAGGTATGATAATAAAAGGCATGCGGATCGTACGGCGACAGAAGCAGCGCGTGTTCGGCGCGGGCTACCGCGGTCGCGCCGTCACCGATATACGAATGCGTCAAGCTGTTCATTGTCCAGGCCATTGCGCAGCTCGGCCCGGCATTTATCGCGCGGTCGAGAAATACCAGCGCGCCGTCATATTCTTTGAAGAACCACGATAACGCATGCCCGTGCAAAGCAAGCGCGAGCGGATCGAGCTGATCGCGTCCGATAGCCAAACCGGCCAATCGCGCGGCTTCTTTCGAGTCGGCATCGGGATCAGGCGACCAACCCTGGCTTATGCGGAAGATGTGCCACTGCGCCGCATAAGCGTATGGTGCGGCGTAATCTAGGTCGTTCTCGATCGCAAGCTGTAACAGGCTGCGCGCGCGGGAGAACGAAGCGAAATCGAGTCGGTACAGCAGATCGAGAGCCTGCAGCATGAGATCGTATGCATCCCAGCTGTCCGGGGGCTTGCGCAGCACCCGACGCAATTCCCACTGTCGCACCTGCGGTGCAATCGCCGCTACGATGCGTGTTGCGATCTTGTCCTGCAGCGCGAACAGATCGCTTGCATCGCCGTCATAGCGGTCGGCATGAAGGACGGCTCCGCTCAGCGCATCGCACAGCTCGGTTGCAATTCTCAGCTTTCCATGATCACGCCGAACGCTGCCGCGCAACACATAACGAACCCCGAGTTCGTCCGCGACGGCACGCGCATCCGCTGCGATTCCGGCATAGCGTCGGGTCGAAGCGTGCGAGATCACAAACAGCTCGTGCAGTCGACCCAAACCCCGCACGATGTCCTCGACAATGCCCTCGGCAAAGTACGTGTCATCGCCGAGTCCCGAAGGGAAGCCGCGAAACGGCAACACGGCGAGCGAGGCTCTCTTATCGCCGGCGATGATCGCCGGCGGCTCGGGCGGGGTGCCGATCCTAAGCCCCACCGCCCGCACCGGCCGGCTGATGTTGCGCAAATGGAGATCGCCCAGATCGATTTTGGCGACATCGAACCGCACCCCGATCTGTTCGCAGATGGCGGCCGGCATCACGATGCCGCCGGGATCGGCGTAGGCCTGCAGACGGGCGGCAATGTTGACGCCCTCCCCAAAAATATCGTCGGCCTCGACAATCACCTCGCAGAAATTCAAGCCCATTCGGAAAGCAATTCGAAGCTCGGAAGAAATGGCCGCCTCTCGCCGATCCATTTCTTTTTGGAGCAAAATCGCGCAGCGCACTGCGGCGCCGGCGTCGTCAAAAACGGCAAGAAAACCATCGCCATATGTCTTGACGCAGCGACCGCCGTGGGCCGCGAAAGAGGGATCCAACAGCTCCGAACGGAGGGCTGTGAGCCGCCGGTAGGTGGCTTCCTCCGCAAGCTCACTGAGCCGGCTATAGCCGACTACATCGGCGAACAGGACCGCCAGATGCCGGCGCCGCGCATCACGGCTCCTCATTGCGAATCCCCGAAATCGGTCATCCCGAAACTTTTATGATCTTAGGCATCAAAGAAGGGTCACGCCAGTCTCGCGGGAGCCGATCGGCCGTGCCGTCGCGATCAGCGGTTGTGGCAAAGCGACCTCCGCGGCATCGCGGGGCCGACCCGGCTGAACCGGCGCACCGCCGCGATCCGACCAGAGGCGCCGCGAAAATTCGCCACATTGCCGGAGTATAAGCCGGCGCAGTCGGTGCGGGTTCCGAGCAAGGTGTTTGCTGTTCTTTCGCCGTAATATTTGCGGTCCGGCGCCGCTAAGCCCTTGAGGCATAAGGACTCCGCTCGGGCGTTTGCTGCAGATTCCCTGCAGAAACAGCAAACCGCCGCCGGAACAGGGAAATAAGTGGCGATTTTTATCGGGAATTCGGGCAAAGCAGCGCCGACAACATTGAGGGGGCCTGAATGAACCGATTAATCGCGAACGGTATTCTCGTCCTGCTGCTGCTGGGCGGATCGGGTCCGGCGGCGGCGCAGAAATACGGCGGCGTTCTGAGAATGCCGCACGGCGACAGCCCGGCCAGCATGTCGATCCACGAGGAAGCGACGATCGTCGCCGAAGGGCCGATGATGGCCGTGTTCAACAATCTCGTCGTGTTCGATCAGCAGATCGCGCAGAACCGCCTCGACACGATCCGGCCCGAGCTGGCGACGAGCTGGAGCTGGGACGAGGCCGGCACGACGCTGACCGTCAAATTGCGCGAGGGCGTCAAATGGCATGACGGGAAGCCATTCACCGCGGCCGATGTCAGATGCACGTGGGATTTGCTGACCGGCAAATCCGCCGACAAATTCCGCGTCAATCCGCGCAAATCATGGTGGCGCAATCTCGATTCGGTGACCACCAACGGCGATTACGAGGCGAGCTTTCACCTGAAGCGGCCGCAGCCGGCGTTTATCGGGTTTCTCGCCTCGGGCTGGTCGCCGGTCTATCCGTGCCACGTGCCGGCGGCGCAGATGCGCCAGCATCCGATCGGCACGGGGCCCTTCAAATTCGGCGAGTTCAAGCCCAACGAGCGGATCGTCCTGACCCGCAATCCCGATTACTGGAAGGAGGGGCGGCCTTATCTCGACGGCATCGAATATACAATCATCCGGAATGCTTCGACGTGGATCCTGGCGCTCGGCGCGAAGAAATTCGACCGTACCGGACCTGGTTTTATCGCCCCGGCGCTGATGAAGGAAATCAAGGGCGCCGCCCCCGAAGTCGAATGCCGGATCGACAGCTGGAACACCAGCCGCAGCCTGATCACCAACCGCAACGCGCCGCCCTTCGACAATCCGGAGCTGCGCAAGGCGATCGCGCTGGCGCTCGATCGCAAGCAGTTCATCGACATCATCGGCGAGGGCAACGGCGATATCGGCCCGACGATGCAGCCGGCGCCGGAAGGCGTGTGGGGCATGCCGCCGGAGAAGGTGCAATCCCTGTACGGCTACGATCCCGACATCGCGAAAAACCGCGCCGAGGCGCGCAAGATCATGGAGAAGCTTGGCTACGGTCCCGACAAGCGTCTCGCGGTCACGGTCACGACGCGCAACGTTGCCGCCTATCGCGACCCCTCGATCATTCTGATCGACCAGCTCAAGGAGATTTATATCGACGGCACGCTGAACGCGATCGACACGACGCAATGGTATCCGACGGTGATGCGCAAGGATTATACGATCGCCTTTACCGTCACCGAGACCGGACTCGACGATCCCGATCAGATGTTTTACGAAAACTATTATTGCGGCTCGGAGCGCAATTATACTGGATACTGCGATCCGGAGACCGACAAGCTGATCGACCAGCAATCCGTCACGACCGATTTCAACAAAAGGCGCGAGATTGTCTGGGAGATCGAGCGGCGCCTGGCGGAGGACGCGGGGCGGCCGATCATCTTTCACCCGCGCCAAGTGACCTGCGCCTATCCGCGGGTCAAGGGCATCGTCACCGGGGTCAACAGCCCGTATAACGAATGGCGCATGGAAGACGCCTGGCTCGACCGCTGAAACGAGCCGCGCCGCAGTGTGTTCAGTTTGATGTACCTACCCCCCGTGGCCGGACTTGATCCGGCCACCCACGTCTCTCGAACGGTTTTGAGGGCTGGGGGGACGTGGACGGCCGGGTCAGGCCCGGCCGAGGGTTCGGGGGGACGGGTTTTGAGTGCCGCAGGCGCGCGGCCGGCGAGCCAAGTGGGTTCCCGCTCGCCGGCCTGCGGGGATAGGGATGGCGGAGGGTCCGTCCGTACTAACGAAGGCCGGTGATCTTGTCCCATTCCTTGGCGAATTCGGCGCGGCTCTTGAGGAAGGCCTCCCAGTCGTCGGGCAGCAGCAGCTTGATCTCGTCGATCGGTTCGCCGCCCGGCGGCGGGGCGGCGCCCTTTTTCAGCGAGTGCAGGTAGAGATTGTCCGCCATCGCCTTCTGGCCGAGATCCGACAGATACCAGTCGAGGAACAGCCGCGCCGCGTTGGGGTGCGGGCCGTTGGTCGGGAGACCCCAGGTCTCCGGGGTCGCGGGCATGCCGTCGGGCGGGATGTTGAACCCGATCGGCGCGCCCTTCTTCTTCCATTCGAGATAGCCGGCATATTGCGCGGTATGGATGATCTTGTCCTGCCGGTTGACCAGCCGGTCGAATTGCTGGACGTAGGAATCGAACCCTTTCGGGTGCAGCTCGCCAAACTTCTTCCAGTAGTCGGGGCCGTACAATTTGCGCAGTTCGTACCAGGAGACGTGCTGCAACCCCGAGGTGGACAGCTTGACCGTGATGCTGTCCTTCCATTTCGGGTCGATCGCCTCCTGCCAGGTCTTCGGCGCCTCCTCGGGCGAGGTCACGTCGGTGTTGTAGGCGATCCCGGCCGGTCCGATATCTCCCCAGGTCCAATACCCTTCCGGGTGGCTTTTGTATTCTTTCTTGTAGAACTCCATCTGCGGCGAGACGTAGCGGTCGTAGCCGTTCTTTTTCTGGAAATCGAGAATCATCCCCATGTCGGAGATCTGCATCACATCGACCGTGTAGGTCCGCGCCTGCCGCTCGGCGCTGACTTTCGCGTAAAGCGCGCCGGCCTGCAGTCTTGTGTAGTTGGCCTTGATCTTCGGAAAGAGCTTTGTGAATTCGGCGAGGACGCGCAATTCGGCGGCCTCGGGGTTGGTCGCGTAGATGACAACCTCGCCCTCGGCCTCGGCCTTTGCAATATCGGCGCAGGTTTTGAACCCCTGTACCTCCTTCGGCTGGGCGCAAAGATCGCCTTCTTCCGCCAGCGCCGGTCCCGCCGCGATTAGCAGCGCCCCCAGCGCGACCAGCCCCAAGAACCCCCTCATCCTCGTCTCCTCATAATTACGAACTCCCGAGTCGATGATGGACCGCGTCATGCTTCGAGCAGGATGCAATGTTCCGGCGCGAAGGACACCGTCACCGCCGCGCCTTCGTCGAACATCTCGGTCGGCGGACGCCGCACGGTCAGCGCGCCGCACGGCCAATCGACGATGTACTGGATGAAATCGCCGTGGAACAGACGCTGGCGGATTGTTCCCGGCGCGCAGTTGGCCCGGCCGTTGGCGATGCCGGGAGCCATGTCGATATAGGCGGTGCGCACCGCGACATGGTTTTCGCCGCCGCGCGGCGGATGCGGCGCCCAGGCCTGCAATTTGATCCCACTGGCGGTATCGAAATCGACCGGGCCGGGACCGGACGCGCGTTCGGACGCGCCAGGGCCGACCCGTCCGGCGATCAGGTTGGCCGAGCCGACAAAATCGGCGACAAACCGGGTCTTTGGCCGGTTGTAGATGTCCTCGGGCGTGCCGAGCTGCTCGATCCCGCCGACATTCATCACGATGACCCGGTCGGAGATCGCCAGCGCCTCCTCCTGGTCATGCGTCACGTAGAGCGAGGTCACGCCGAGCCGGTGCTGCAACGCCCGCAGTTCGACCCGCATCTCGGCGCGCAGTTTGGCGTCGAGATTGGAGAGCGGCTCGTCGAACAAGAGTACGTCGGGCGAAAACGCGATCGCGCGGGCCAGCGCGACCCTCTGCTGCTGCCCGCCCGACAGCAGCGCCGCCGAGCGGTCGGCGAAAGAGCGCATCTGCACGAGGTCCAAAGCGCGCGCGACATGCTCGGCGATCTCGGCTTTCGGCAATTTCCGCACGCGCAGACCGTAGGCGACATTGTCGGCGACGGTCATGTGCGGCCACACGGCATAGGACTGAAACACCATCGATACGCCGCGTTTTTCGGCCGGTACGTTGCGCCGCGCCGCCGCGGAATAGACGGTTTCGCCGTTGATCCGGATGCTGCCTCCGCTCGGTTGCTCGAGACCGGCGATCGCTCGCAAGGTCGTGGTCTTGCCGCAGCCCGAAGGGCCGAGCAGGGTAACGTGCTCGCCCGGCTCGACCGCGAAGCTGACGCCGTTGACGGCCGGCACCTCGCCGTAGCGCACGACGAGGTCGGCGACCTCGATCCCGGCGTTCTCGATGATGGTTCGGCTCACGGCAATTCGCCCGAATAGCGCCGCGCCGCCGTCAGCATAATGAAAAGTGCGATGAACACCGCGGCGGACTGGATCAAAGCCAGCGCCGCCGACAGGGTCGAGGACGAACTCAGCCAGGCGTCGATGATCGACGGGGCGATCACCTTGGCGTTGCTGCCGACCAGAAAGATCGACACGCCCAGCTCGCGGACGCTGGCGATGAACACCAGCAGCCATGCCGCGATAATTCCGGGCCGCAGCAGCGGCAGGGTGACGGTGCGCATCTGATAGAGCCACGAAGCACCGCAGACGCGGGCGCACTCCTCGAGGCTCTTGTCGATCTGCAACACCACCCCGGAGAGGGTGCGCACGCCGAGCGGCATCAGCACCGTGAAATAGGCCAGCGCCATCAGCCACAGCGTGCCGTAGATCGGGATCGGGATGATCAGCCAGACCTGCATCAGCGCCAGCCCGAAGACGAGCCGCGGCACCGCCTGCGGAAACATCACGAGATACTCGATCGCGCTGTGACCGGGGGCACGCGAGCGGTAGATGATCCACACCAGCACCGCCATGATCGCGACCCCGACCGTGGCGACGCAGACGCCGAGGATCAGGCTGTTGGTCAGCGCCAGGCGGATCGCGGCGAAACCGAACGCCGCCTCGTAATTGGCCAGCGTGAACTGGGCCTGCGACAGGATCACGGTCGCAAAGCGCTCGAACGAGGTCAGCAGCAGCACGGCCAATGGCAGCACCACCGCGACGAAGACATAGAACACGCACAGCGCGAACAGGATCCACGCCATCCGCCCCATCGCCATGCGGCGCGGACGGAACGCCTTGCCGGTGATCGTCGCGAAATTGCCGCGCCGGATGATGACCCGGTAGAGGCTCAAGGTCAGAAACATCACCGCGAACAGCGCGATGCCGAGCGCCGCGGCGCGGCCGTAATCGGCCGGATACATCGTCACCGCCTGCCAGATCGCGGTGGTAATGACGACGAACCGGGCCGGGATGCCAAGCACGAAAGCGGCGGCGAACGATCCGAGCATCTCGGCGAACACAAAAATCGCGGCCCCCGCCACCCCCGGCATGACCAGCGGCAGGGTCACGGTCAGCATGACCCGCCATTTGCCGGCGCCGAGCACGCGGGCGCCCTCTTCGAGCGCCGGGTCCATTGACTTCATCGCCGCCGAGATCATCACAAACGCGACGGTGCCCTCGAACAGCGCCATGACCCAGGCGATGCCCCACGGCGAATAGGCGTTGAACAGGTCGCCGCCGGCACCGGTGAGACGCCACAGCTGGTTGAGAAACCCGGTATTCGGCGCCGCGAGGATCGACCAGGCCAGTGCGCCGACCAGCGGCGTCATGTAATAGGGCAGCTGCATCAGCCGTTCGAGCCAGACGACGCCCGGCAGGTTGGTGCGGGTAAAGGTCCAGGCCGCGAGAAACCCGATGACGATCGCCAGCACCGTCGCGATGCAGGCGACAAAAGCGGTGTTGGCGATGACCTTCCAACTATCGAACAGGTCCTGGTAATGCTCGATGCCGTAGGTCTCGGGCGGGAAGGTCAGCGGATCGCCTGTGTTGATCGACAGGATGACCAGATAGACCATCGGGTAGAGTACGAGCGTGCCGCAGACCAGCACGACCGCGGCCGATACGATCCCCTGGCTCGACGGGACCCAATGCGGCCGAGCGCGATAGCCCGGCGCCACACCTGCTTCGACAATATCCGCCAACCTCGTCACCCCGCCTGTGCTTGTGATCGGCCGGCGACGAAATCATGAATTACTTCAGCCCACAACCCGAGATCACGCGACCCTTCCATCGAAACCGGCGTGGGCATTGAACCGGCCCATCGCGAATTTCGCGGCATCCAGCGAGGGTTGCGCGGGCTGCTGTCGAATCGGAAGGGTTGCGTTATTTCGGGGAGGGCCGCGTCATGCCGTGGCGAAGCGGACCGCCGCGACCGGCGGCAGGCGCGCATCTATCGTTATCCACGAGTTGCCGCCGTCTTCCGAGACCCACAGCCCGCCCGTCGTCGAGCCGAAGGCCAGAACCTCCCCGCTGGCGTCGACATCGAGGGCGTGCCGCCAGACCAGATCATACGCATGACGCTGCGGCAGCCCGCGACGCAGCACCTCGAAGCTTTCGCCGCCGTCGCTGGTGCGCGCGACGACGAGCGCGCCGCCGTGCGGGATACGTCGCTCGTCCTTGGCCGCCGGGACGAACCACGCGGTTTGTGGATCGCGCGGATGCGCCGCGACCGCGAAGCCGAACTTGGCCGGTCGGATCGCGGTCAGTTCGCGCCAACTCGCGCCTGCATCATCGGAGCGGAAGACGGCGTTGTGGTGCTGGCACCAGACGACCTCCGGGTACGCGGTGCAGCGCGCCAGCCGGTGGATATCCTGCGCGATCGGCGTCTCGCGCTGTTCCGGAGGCATGTACTCGTTGTACATGCCGCGATTGATGATCCGCCACGATATGCCGGCATCCTGACTTGCCCACATGCCGCCGGTCGAAACGCCGATGCGGATGTCGGAAGGATCGCGCGGATCGATCAGCACCGAGTTGATGCCGGGTTGCTCGCCGCCGGCGACGCCGAACCACTGCCGGCGCTCGGGCAAGCGCCACAGGTTCTCGTTAAGTACCCATGTCTCGCCATCATCGTCGGAGCGGAAGAGCCCGCCCGGCATGGTGCCGGCCCATAGGCGCCCCTCGACGCGGCCCGGCTCGATGACCCAGATCTTGCCAAGCGACCAGGGGTGCGGATCATCGCCCGCGTCCTCCGGCTGGGGTGGAAACGCCGGGGCCGCAAGCTCGCGCCAACCGGTCGCGCCATCACGGCGCCACAGCTTCGCGCCGAAATGGCCGAGATCGAGCGCGGCGTAGACTATGTCTCCGTGCGGCAACAACGCGCTGATCGGGTCGCCGAGAAAATGCACATCGACGATGTCCCACCCGGCGCCGCGCCGCGCCAGTTCGAACAAACCCTTGCGCGTGCCGACATAAAGCCGCTCCGCCATGCCTACTCCCGTCAACCGCCCGTCAGGGCCTGAAAAACATAAATTTCGTCGCCGCATCCGACCGGATCGCTGAGCCCGGTCCGGTCGCACACGGGTTTGCCGTTCACGTAGATCGCAACGTGACGACGCAATGCGCCCTGGTCGTCGAGCACATACGAGCGCAGCACCCGGTCGGCACCGAACACCCCCGCCAGAGCCTCACCGACCGTCGCGGCGCCGACCTCGGTATCGGGGACCCGCAAAAATCGGCGCAGCGCCGGTGTGAAGACGACCGACGCCATCGCTCAGGCGGCCGGCGCAGCCGGCGCCACGTAAACCATCCAGGTGACACCAAAGCGATCGGCGACCATTCCGAAACGCGGCGAGAAGAATGTTTCTGCCAACGGCATCTGCACCTGCCCACCCTCGGCCAGCGCACCGAACAGCCTTTCCGCCTCCGCCGTGTTCCGCGCGGTCAGCGACAACGCGAAACCCTCGAATTTCGGCCGGCCCTCGCAGCGCCCATCGGAGGCCAACACCTCGCTGCCGCCAACGCGGAAACTGGCGTGCAAGATCTTATTGGCGTTGGCCGGGTCCGGCGGGCACGCCGCCGGGTCCGGAGCATCCGCAAACCGCATCATCATCACGATTTCGGCGCCAAGTGCCTGACGATAGAAAGCGATTGCCTCCTCGCACCTGCCGTCCAAAAACAGATAGGGCTGTACCAGCATCACAGATATCCTCAACTCAAGCCTATTGGCCGTTCGGCGTAGCGATCCGTCAGGCGTTTACGATCATTTCGAAGCCGCCATAAATCATCCGCTTGCCGTCGAAGGGCATCGGATCCACGCGCGACATTCTCGGGTCCGACATGAAGCTTTTCATACCTACATCGCGGGCCTGGCGCGACGGCCAGAGAATCCAGGAAAACACGACCGTTTCGTCTTCCCGGCATTTGACCGCCATCGGAAACGAGGTGAGCTGGCCATCGGGAACGTCGTCCCCCCAGCATTCGACGAGCTGCAACGCGCCATGTTCCTTGAAAAGCACGGCGGCCTCCTCCGCATGCCGCTTGTACATATCGCGATTGGCCTTTGGAACGGCCAAAACAAAACCATCTACATAGGCCATGAACTCTCTCCGTCTGCTCTCGTCACCGGCAAATCAGTCTCGCCTTCACGATTCCCGTAGCGGGACATCGCAAGCCGGCTATTGCCTCCCGGCATCCTCGCCGTTCCGCCGCCGCTGCTTTTCGCGCGGGAGCGCATCGCGGACTCCCTTCCGTTGCTTCGTCAGGAATGGGCTTGCGCGAAAGAGTTGATATCAACATATCTACCTGCATGTCAACCGCAGAGTCAAACCGGCAGATTTCGCACGCGACGACGCTGATGGTGCGCGACACCTGCCTGTGTCTGCACCTGCAGCGGGCGGCTCGCGCCGTCGCGCGGGAATTCGACGAGGCGCTGCGTCCGGTCGGGTTGACGAGCGGCCAATTCTCGCTGCTGATGTCGCTGAACCGCCCGGAGCCGCCGACCATCGGCAATGTCGCGGCGCTGCTTGCCATGGACCGAACGACCCTGACGGCGAATTTGAAGCCTCTCGGACGGCGCGGGCTGATCGAGTTGCGCGTCGGCAGCTCCGACCGGCGCAGCCGTCGGCTGATCCTGACCGGAGCCGGTCGCGATCTTCTCACCGAGGCACTGCCGCTTTGGGCGATCAGGCATCGGGAAATCGAGAGTTTGCTGGCCGGTTCCGACGCGGACGCGCTGCGCACCGAACTGCTGGCGCTTTCCCGAGGACAACGCGTCGCGCCCGGCGCAACCCCGAAGGCTATGCGAAGCCGTGCTGGCGCTCTTGCTCGGCGCGGTTTATGACAGAATGCCTGAAACCGATCCGGAATTCTGCGCGCGCGTGTTCGGAAGGAAGAACGCATTATGAACGACGGTTCGCCCATCACCGAGGGCAAAGCCCTGGCGCGAGGCCCCGGCGCCCTGGCCGGGCTCAGGGTGATCGATCTGACGCGCGTGCTGGGCGGTCCCTACTGCACGATGGTGCTGTCCGACCATGGCGCCGAGGTCGTCAAGCTGGAGCCGCCGCAGGGCGACGAGACGCGAGAATGGGGGCCGCCGTTCGATGAGGCGGGCGACGCCAGCTACTATCTCGGCATCAACCGCAACAAGAAGGGCGTCGGTCTCGATCTCTCGAAGCCTGCCGGCCGCGAGGTGCTGATCCGCCTGCTTGAAGGCGCCGACGTACTGGTCGAGAACTTCAAGCCGGGCAGCATGGAGAGATGGGGTCTTGGCTATGAGGACGTGCTATCGAAGCGGTTCCCGCGCCTGATCCATTGCCGCGTCTCCGGGTTCGGGGCCGACGGGCCGCTCGGCGGCTTTCCGGGCTATGACGCGATATTGCAATCGATGGTCGGGCTGATGTCGATCAACGGCACCGAGACCAGCGGCCCGACGCGGCTCGGCAATCCGATCGTCGATATCGCGACCGGGCTGTTCTCGGCGATCGCGATCCTGATGGCGCTGTACGAGCGGGAGAGATCGGGCAAGGGGCAATATTGCGACATGACCCTGCACGATTGCGGCATGGCGCTCCTGCATCCGCATGCCGCGAATTTCTTCCTGAGCGGCAAGCGGCCGAAGGCAACCGGCAACCCGCATCCGAACCTGGCGCCCTATTCGAAGTTTCAGACCCGCACCTGCGAAATTTTTGTCGCCGCCGGCAACGACCCCACCTTCCGCAAATTCAGCGAGTTTCTCGGTCTGCCGGAGCTGGCGGATGATCCGCGCTTTGCGACCAACGCCGGGCGCATCACCAATCGCGACGCGCTGACCAAGGCGCTGAACGCTCGCTTCGCGACCGAGGACGGGCATGAGCTGACCCGCCGCATGCTGGCTGCCGGCCTGCCAGCCGGTCCGGTGCTGCATGTCGATGAGGCGATGGCAGCCGACCATACGGCGCACCGCAACATGGTCACTGAACTCGGCTCCTATCGCGGCCTCGGCACTCCGATCAAGCTGTCGCGTACGCCGGGCGGCACCAGGAGCGCGCCGCCGCGCTTCAACGAACACGGCGAGGCGGTATTGCGGGCGCGCGGCTTTTCCGACGCCGAGATCGCCGAGCTGGCGCGAAGCGGCGTGCTGGTGCGCAAGCGCCGCAAGTAGGCTGGTTCGCAGGCGATCGATTGCCGGAACCTTTCCCGCCATCGTTGGGCGCGCGACTTGGCCGGCCGCTTGCCGGTGGAAGTGGCGGCCGATCACCTGCTTCTGCGGGCGGCTCGCCTGAACGGCAAACATCGCGACCGGGTATTACGTCCGAGCCGACAGCGCAAGCAGCGCGAGGTTGCGCCGATGGCCGTATGCCTACGCCGTTAGGCGCAATTATTCCTTAGCTATCGGAACGTTGGGGCGAGTGATGGGATTCGAACCCACGACATCCAGATCCACAATCTGGCGCTCTAACCGGCTGAGCTACACCCGCCATCGGGTGTGAGGTAGCGGGTCGGCGGGGCAGCGTCAAGATTCCCGGCCGATCGGGGTGGTCCTTTTCCGGGCCGGATCGCTCCCCACCTGTGCGCGTGATGGAATTTCTGTCGTCAACCGAAAACCGGAGCGGCGCATGGCGGCGGCATTCGCTGTTGCCGCCGCTGGAGATGGGCGTGGCCGACCGGCTGACAATCGCTGGCGGGCTACCGGGCAGCGTGCTGATGGAGAGCGCCGGCCGCGCCGTAGCGGATGCCGTGTCAAGACGGTGGCCGCGGCGGCCGATCGTTGTGCTATGCGGTCCCGGCAATAATGGCGGCGATGGATTTGTAGCGGCTCGATTGCTGGCCGAGCGCGGATGGCCGGTGCGCGTCGCGCTGCTCGGCGACCGGCAGGCTCTCAAGGGCGACGCGGCAATAGCTGCCAAACGATGGAGCGGCCCGGTCGAACCGCTCGCGACGGCCAGCCTGACCGGCGCCGGTCTTGTCATCGATGCGATGTTCGGTGCGGGGCTGGCGCGGCCGATAGACGGCATTCCGCGCGACCTCGTTGCGGCGCTCGACCCGGACGTGCCGGTCGTCTCGGTGGACGTGCCGAGCGGTGTCGACGGCGCCAGCGGCGAAGTCCGCGGTATCGCGCCGCGTGCGACGCTGACCGTGACGTTCTTTCGCCGCAAGCCGGGGCATCTGCTGCTGCCGGGGCGGGACTTGTGCGGCGAGACCGTGCTTGCCGCGATCGGCATCCCGGCCGCTGTGCTCGATAAAGTGGAGCCGCTCGTCGCGGTGAATCACCCGGATTGGTGGTTGCCGCTGTTTCCGTGGCCGAGCCCGGAAAGCCATAAATACACCCGCGGCCATGCGCTGATCGCTGGAGGAGCGGTGATGACCGGCGCCTCGCGGCTCGCGGCCCGAGCCGCGGCGCGGGCCGGCGCCGGTCTGGTCACCGTCGCGGCGCCGGAGGCGACGTTTCAAATCTACGCCGGCGCGTTGACGGGTATAATCGTCCAGCCGGTTGTCGGGATAGACGGGTTCCGCGAGCTGCTGGCCGATATCAGGCGCAACGTGGTGCTGATCGGACCGGGTGCCGGGGTCGGATGCGAGACGCGCGCCAAGGTCCTCGCGGCCCTCGCCGCGAGGAAACGCGTGGTGCTCGACGCCGACGCGCTGACCGTGTTCGCCGACGAGAGGCGCACGCTGCTCCAATCCATCCAAGCGGATTGCGTAATGACTCCGCACGAGGGCGAGTTCGCCCGACTGTTCGGCCATGCGAGCGGGGCATTGCCGGGGAAGCTGGAGCGCGCCCGACATGCGGCACACGAGAGCAACGCGGTTGTTGTGCTCAAGGGCAACGACACGGTAATCGCCGCTCCCGACGGCCGCGCGGCGATCAACGAGCGAGCGCCGCCCGAACTGGCCACGGCCGGCTCGGGCGATGCGCTCGCCGGGATCGTCAGCGGTCTCCTGGCGCAGGGCATGCCGGCGTGTGAGGCCGCCGCCGCCGCCGTGTGGCTGCTCGCCGAGACCGCGCGTCGCGTCGGGCCGGGTCTCGTCGCCGAAGATCTGGTCGAGACCCTGCCGGCCGCGCTTGCCTTGATCAAGAACCATCGCGTTGCGGCTCGGCCCGGCATAATCTCCGCCGATCGATACAGGAACAACGGGTAGTTATGAGCGATCGCGCCAGCTCCGGTTTCTTCGACGGCGTCCTCGACCGCACGATGGCCAATCTGCGCAGTGCTTGGCGCGAAATCGCGTTGTCGGCACGCGGCGCGTTGTCCGGCGCGCCGCGGCCCGACCTGCCCGATGATGATATTTCATTGCTGCGCCAACGCATGCTGAACTGCCTCGACGGCCGCGGCGGCGAAGTCACGGCACGCGCCGGCGCGGCGGAGCTGGGCCGCTCTTATCTGGCGCTGAACGCGACCGGTCGGGAGCGGTTTCTGAGGCTGCTGGCGGAAGAATTCGATACCGATCACGAGGCGGTCGTCGAACGCTGCGCCGAGACGCTCCGTGCCGACGATCCCGATCAGCGCATAGCCGCCGAACACGCGCTAAGGGTGGCGCTGACGCCGCCGCGTGTCACGCTTTTGCGGCAGTTCAACGCACTGCCCGAGGGGGTGAAATTTCTCGTCGATCGACGCGCCGAACTGCTCGGGCTCACCGGGCAGGATGCGGCGCTGCGCGGGCTTGCCGACGATCTCCGCAATCTGCTCGCGAACTGGTTCGATATCGGGTTCCTCGAGTTGCGGCGCATCACGTGGGAATCGCCGGCGGCATTGCTCGAAAAACTGATCGCCTACGAGGCCGTGCATGAGATCCGCGGCTGGACCGATCTGAAAAACCGGCTCGAGGCCGACCGCCGCTGCTTTGCCTTTTTCCATCCGCGCATGCCGGACGAACCACTGATCTTTGTCGAGGTGGCGCTGGTCTCGGGCATCGCGGGCAACATCCATGCGCTGCTCGACGAGGGAGCGCCGATCGGCAACCCGCAGATCGCCGACGCCGCAATCTTCTATTCGATCTCGAACTGCCAGAAAGGACTGGTCGGCATCAGTTTCGGAGACTTTCTGATCAAACGCGTCGTGGACGCGCTGACCGCCGAGCTGCCGCGGCTCAAGAACTTTGCGACGTTGTCGCCGGTGCCGGGCTTCCGCGGGTGGTTGGCAACCGAGGTCAAGCGGGAGGGCGCTTTGCTGGCGGCCGAGGCGCGAGCCGTGCGCGCTCTCGATGTCGATGATGACGAAGTCAGCCCCGAGCGGCTGCTGCTCCACCTGTTGGACCAACCCGACTGGCCTCAGGATACCCGTGTCGCGACGACCTTGCGCGAGCCGCTTCTGCGACTGTGTGCGCGCTATCTGCTGCAGGCCCGCGCACCGTCGGGACGCGCTCTTGATCCGGTCGCCCATTTTCATCTCAGCAATGGCGCCCGGGTCGAGCGGCTGAACTGGCTTGGCGACGTCTCGCCGAAGGGGTTGCGGCAATCGGCCGGAATTATGGTGAACTATCTCTACCGGCTCGGGGATATCGAGACGAACCACGAAACCTATCGCGGCGAAGGCCGCGTGGCGGCGGCCTCTTCCGTGCGCGGCCTCGTTCGGGCGGTGTGATCTCGCGTCTCGCTATGTTGCTATGCCATGCCTATGTTAGCCGCGACCGGGTTGGAAGGCATTGGAGCAGAGCGCCGCGGCGGCGTGTCATATTGCCGATGATCCCGCCGGTCGCGGGCGTGGCGGAATTGGCAGACGCACTGGATTTAGGTTCCAGCGATGAAAATCGTGGGGGTTCAAATCCCCCCGCCCGCACCATCTGCTTTGTCCCGTTGCACCGTGGCCACCGAGACATTCGTTCCGCGGCCACTCGAACCGCCGCATGGCCCCGAACCGAAGGAATTGTGAGCAAACCGCGATGAATGTGACTGAAACCAACGCCGAGGGGCTGAAGCGTGAATTCAAGATCACGATCCCGGCGAACGAAGTCGAGGACCAGATCGCCAGGCGGCTTGATGAAGTCGGGCGTCTGGCGCGGATTCCCGGCTTCCGTCCGGGCAAGGTGCCGTTGACGCTGCTGCGCAAGCGGTACGGCGCGGCCGTACGCGGCGAGGTCTTGGAGAGCGCGGTGCAGGACAGTTCGGCGACGGCAATTCGCGAGCGCAATCTGCGCCCGGCGCTGCCGCCGCGTTTCGAGCTTGTATCGAGCGACGAGGGCGCCGACCTTGAGTACACGCTGTCGCTCGAGGTGTTGCCGGAAATGCCGGAGCCCGATTTCGCCGGGCTCGGTCTCGAAAAGATGGTGGCGCAGGTTCCGGACGAGGATATCGAGAAGGCGCTCGAAAGATTGGCCGAGTCTCAGCGCAAATCGGAACCGGTCGAGCGCCCTGCCGAGATCGGTGACATTGTTGTCGCCGACGTGGTCGGTCACATCGACGACCGGGAGATCCCCGGCAGCCGCGGCGAGGGCCGCGAGATCGAACTCGGCGCCGAGGGGCTGCTACCCGGGTTCAGCGATCAGCTGACCGGAATCAAGGCCGGCGAGACGCGCAACGTCACCGTGTTGTTCCCCCCGGAATCGGCCCCGGAAATGGCCGGCAAGGAGGGAGTTTTCCAGGTCTCGGCGAAAGAGGTGCGGCATCGTCTGCCGGCCGCGATCGATGCGGCGCTGGCTGAGGCGGTCGGGCTCGAAAGCCTGGATGAGCTGCGCGACGAGATCCGCCAGCGTATGCAACGCGACTATGCCAACGTGGCGCGTCAGAGGCTGAAGCGCGCGCTGCTCGACAAGCTGGCCGAGCGGTACGATTTCCCTGTGCCCCCCGGCATGGTCGACATGGAATTCGAAACGATCTGGGCGCAATACGAGGGTGAGCGTCAGGCGCGCCGGCAGATTGCGGCCCGCATAACCGGGACCGAGGCGCAGAACCCGAAAGCCCAAGGAGCTTCGTCGCCAGGCGATGGGCCGGTCGACGCCGGCAATGTTATCGCTCCCGAGGAAACCGCGCTGGAAGGCGTCTCGGATCGCGCGCCGGCCACCGCCGAAGCGGAGAAGCCGGCCGAGCACGAGACCAACGAGGCCGGCCATCACGCGGTCCCGCAGCCGGGGTCGAGCGGCGAGCCGGTCGATGCGGCGGCGATCATTGCGCCGGAGGAGACCGCGCTCGAAGGCGCGTCCGACACGGAACCGCCGATCCCCGCCGATGGTGAAGAGGGCGAGAAGGCGCGCGCGGAGTTCCGCCGCATCGCGGAACGCCGCGTCCGCCTGGGGCTGCTGCTTGCCGAGGTCGGTCGCAACAACAATATTCAAGTCAGCCAGGAGGAGCTGAACCAGGCGCTGTTGCAGGAAGCGAGGCGGCATCCCGGCTACGAACGGCAGGTCTTTGATTATTATCGCAACAACCCGGATGCCCTGAACAACCTAAGGGTGCCGATTTTCGAGGACAAGGTTGTTGACTTCATCTTCGACTTGGCAAAGCCGGTCGAACGCGGCGTTACCCCACAGGAGTTGCTGGCGGCCGACCCGGAAGCGGACAGCGACGCGGAGAGCGAGCCGGCGTAAGACCGCGATGACGAGACCGTAGGACGTACGCCGTGTCAGCACTGCGCGGCGGTCGAGGGAGAATGAAAATGGCCGATTACTTTGAACAGTACATGAACAATCTCGTCCCCATGGTGGTCGAGCAGACAAATCGCGGAGAGCGCGCCTACGACATCTATTCGCGCCTGTTAAAGGAGCGCATCATTTTTCTTGTCGGCCCGGTACACGACGCTGTGGCTAGCCTGATTTGCGCGCAGCTCCTGTTCCTCGAGTCGGAGAACCCGACAAAGGACATCGCGTTTTATATCAACTCGCCGGGCGGGGTTGTGACCTCGGGTCTCGCGATCTACGACACGATGCAGTACATCCGCTCGCCGGTTTCGACCGTCTGCATCGGTCAGGCCGCGTCTATGGGATCGCTGCTGCTCGCCGCCGGCGCCGCCGGGAAGCGATTCTCGCTGCCGAATTCACGGATCATGATCCATCAGCCCTCGGGAGGCGCCCAGGGTCAGGCTACGGATATCGAGATCCAGGCGCGAGAGATCCTGGCGCTGCGGGCGCGGCTCAACGAGATCTACGTGCGTCACACCGGGCAACCGCTCGAAGTCATTCAAGCGGCCGTCGAGCGAGACAAGTTTTTGTCGCCGCTCGAAGCGAAGGAGTTCGGCTTGGTTGACGAGGTCGTCGAGGCTCGGCCGAGCCGAGACGAGGAGCGCGGGTTCCGCGCCTAGTTCCGCCGGCAAGCGCGAGAGGGAGCGGATTTACAGGTTGTTGATCCGCCGGGAGCACATATACTTGTATGGCCGTGCCGGCATGTACCGGGCTGGCGGGCGGGCCGGCCTGGGAAGCGTCGGCCACCCCCAGCCCGCCCGGGATGGCCCGGCCGGCGTGCGCCAGGCCCGGTGATGGAGTGGCGATGACTAAGTCCAGCGGTGGCGACTCGAAAAATACGCTCTACTGTTCCTTCTGCGGCAAGAGCCAGCATGAGGTCAGGAAGCTGATCGCGGGTCCGACCGTGTTTATTTGCGATGAATGCGTCGAGCTCTGCATGGACATCATCCGTGAAGAGCATAAGACGACGCTTGTCAAATCCCGCGACGGCGTGCCGGGACCACGAGATATTTGCCGGGTCCTCGATGATTACGTGATCGGGCAGGATCACGCGAAACGCGTTCTTTCGGTTGCGGTGCACAACCACTACAAGCGGCTGGCGCATGGGTCGAAAAACAACGACGTCGAACTGGCGAAATCGAACATTCTTCTCGTCGGCCCGACCGGCTCAGGCAAGACGCTATTGGCGCAGACGCTGGCGCGCATCATCGACGTGCCCTTCACGATGGCGGACGCGACGACGCTGACCGAGGCCGGATATGTCGGCGAGGATGTTGAGAACATTATCCTGAAGCTGCTGCAGGCAGCGGATTACAACGTTGAACGGGCGCAGCGGGGCATCGTCTATATCGATGAGGTCGACAAGATTTCCCGCAAGTCGGACAATCCCTCGATTACCCGCGACGTGTCGGGCGAGGGGGTGCAGCAGGCGCTGCTGAAAATCATGGAAGGTACGATAGCCTCGGTGCCGCCGCTGGGGGGGCGAAAGCACCCGCAGCAGGAATTTCTGCAGGTCGTTACGACCAATATCCTGTTCGTTTGCGGCGGCGCGTTTTCGGGTCTTGACAAGTTCATCGCGCAGCGCCGCCAGGGAACC
>JBFXDF010000025.1:0-26327 GCA_050181375.1 Alphaproteobacteria bacterium | reverse complement strand
GAAACCGGGCCGGGTGCGCGCCTGGAAATTTACCGAATGGGGCGACGAATTTCCGGTCGACATGGCAGCAGAGCGAGCCGATCCCGCCGCCTTCGACGCGCTGCTGCTGCCGGGTGGCGTGATCAACCCGGATACGCTGCGGATGAACAAGGCGGCGATGTCGTTCGTTCGGCATTTCTTCGACCGGAACAAGCCGGTCGCCGCAATCTGCCACGGACCCTGGTCGATCATTGAGGCCGGCGCGGCGCGTGGCCGGCGCATGACCTCGTGGCCATCGCTGCGGACCGATTTGTTGAATGCCGGCGCCGAATGGGTCGACGAGAAAGCCGTCACCGACCACAATCTGGTCACCAGCCGGAAACCGGACGACATTCCGGCCTTCAACCGGGCGATGGTCGCGCTGTTCGCGAAGGGAGAACACGCCGCCCGCCAATCCGCCGCTTGAGCGCGGGACGGAGTTCGGCCCGGCACGCTGATCCTGTTTATTGTCGTACAGAGGCGGGCCGGTTCGAAGAATGATCTGATTATTTGAAACGTTCTCGTCGCCCCGCGAAAGCGGGGGTCCAGCGGGGACCGGATATCGGCCCGCCTGCATTCGATGTCGATTCAACTAAACGCAAATAATTCTTTGGCGAACCCTCCGTATCGGACGACTTCAGATCGGGCGCGGGACAGCCAGAAGCTCGGCCGTTCGTCGACCAAATTCGTTCAATGTAAACGGTTTGTGCAATACGGGCACATCGAGACTGCTCGGGATAGCGGCGTGTCCGGTAATCATGAGGGTTTGCAAATCCGGTCGTCGTAACCGCGCCTGTTGGATTGCTTCCAAACCATTCATCTCCGGCATGGCATAGTCAATGATCAACAGATCGACATCATCCCTGGTCGCCAGAATCCGAAGCGCCGCATCGGCGCCGCTCGCTTCATCGACGACATATTCCAAACTTCGCAGGTAATCGGCCAGGGCCGACCTCACGCCGTCATCATCGTCGCATAGCAGCACCGTCGCCGCGGCCCGGCCAAGTGCCGGTTCGGATCGGGCAGGCGACTTGACTACAGGCGGCGCATCGGCCCGCGGCAGCCACAGCTCTACGGTGGCGCCTTGGCCGGGGTCGCTCCGAATCCGCACGGCACCGCCCGATTGCGCCGCAAACCCCTGCACCATCGGCAAGCCCAGACCGGAGCCGGCCCCGATGTCTTTCGTCGTGAAGAACGGGTCAAATGCATGAGCGAGGGTGGCTTCATCCATGCCGACACCGTCATCGCTGATCGACAGGACGACATAGTCGCCCGGCGCCAGTTCCGGCGGCGCATCGGTTCCGGCCGCCCGGTTCATGACCGTTACGCCTACGGCTCCTCCATCGGGCATCGCGTCCCGGGCATTGATCGTGAGGTTGAGTATCGCGAGTTCAAGCTGATTGCCGTCGACCTGCGCCGGGGCCGCGCGCCCTTCTTCCGAGATTCGCAGGGAAATCTGCGGGCCGAGGGTCCTTTGCAGCATTTCTTCGATGCCGCATACCAGGGCGAAGATGTCGAGTGGCTGCGGTTCGAGGCTTTGCTTTCGGGCGAAAGCAAGAAGGCGTTGGATCAGCGTCGCGCCGCGCTCCGCCGATTGCATCGCTGCGTTGAGCAACGGCAGCACGGCAGGACATTTGCCGGAGCGCGCCCCCGCGAGCGTGAGATTGCTGATGATTATAGTCAGAAGATTGTTGAAGTCGTGCGCTATACCACCGGTGAGTTGTCCGACAGCTTCAAGTTTTTGTGCCTGGCGCAGCGCCTCTTCCGTCGTCCGATGCTCGGCGATTTCGGCGCGCAGCCGCCGATTGGCATCGTCCAGATCGACCCGCAGCCGTATCGTTTTCACAACGGTTCGGTTGAGGTGTCTCCCCGCCAGTGAAAGCGCCGCGGAAAAAACAACAATCATCGCCCCGAGCGCGCTATCCGTTGCGGCGCCCTCGACAACAAAGCAGATGGCCATCGGCAGTGTCGCCGCCCACAGAAACGCGAGAAGCGCCGGCAAATAAGACGCGTTGACCACGACCGCGCCGGCGCACATTCCCCCGATCACCATCGTGAGAAAAACCTGACCGGGGATCGGAACCGCCGGGTAAAGGAGCACGCCGCCGACGCCCCACGACAGACCCGCAAGGAGCGAAGTCGCGGTCGCGAGGCGCGCGAAATATTTGACCCTTTCGTTAAAAGCAGCGGCGCGGCGATAGTATAGCCATAATGCCAACCGCCCCAACGTCACCAGCAATACCAGCGTTAACCACGGCAGGAAAAGCAGCGGTGACGCGAACGGCGCGAGCGCCAATGCCGTTAACCCAGCATTTACGATATTGACGCTGAGCGCGATCGGCATTTGTCTGAACACCGAGCCGACTTGCTCGATATAGATCGCCGTTGCGGCGCCCTCGGCCAAACTCTTCGTCCCTCAAGTGCCGCTCGATATTATCATCGGCTCGCTCGGCTCCGTGAGGCGAATCGGACGATCGGCACCCGAGGTAATTTCCAAACCGCCGGCGGATTTGTGTGTCTGACGGAGGCGCGTCTTGAACGCAACCAAGTCGGGCAATGATCCGTCTGCCCAAGGTTGGGCAATATCGCGCGGATCACGATTTCCGAAGTTCCTTTTTGGTCGGCACGTCGAGCCGCTGGCGATTTGGATTCGATCGGCGCTTCCACAAGGGTCTGCGGCGCGCTCCAAAACGGGGTTTATCCTCCGCCTCCGGAACGCCGTATCTCGCGACCCCTGTTTCCGGACCAGGGCTAACGCAGGATGCCGGGACCGTTCCATCGAACCGCTCGGCATGGTCCCCGCGGGCCATTGGTGCGGGTGAAGGGACTCGAACCCCCACTCCCTTGCGGGAAGCAGATTTTGAGTCTGCCGCGTCTACCATTCCGCCACACCCGCCTGTGCGCCGGCCGGGCCGAAAATAGCGTCCCCGCGCCACGCTGTCACGCGAGACGGGCCCGCGGTCGCGCGCGAAAACGCGGCGCCGCCGGCCCGCCGAGACAAATTCGATCGCATCAAATCGGCCGCGATTTCCCCTTGCATTGCCGTGCGATGCGCGTATTTATCCGGCCGTTGACGCACTCGCACGTGCCTATGGCCCATGGTGGTTATGCAACGACGTAACGCGTCCTTTTTGGCAGTCCGGCCCGCCCGTTCGCCGGGAGGGGGCCGGTCCCGAGAGGGAGGTCGATATGGTTGCAATCCCGATCAGGGCCATCGCGCCCTGCCCTGACGCCGTATTCCCCAGCACCCGCCAGCGCGGGCGGGGCGGCCGGGTTTCCGATCCAAGCAGTCTGAGCTGAGCGAGACGCCCTGACGGGGCGGCCTGAAGCCGCCTCGCCTCGGCCCTCGCCGCGTCCTCGGTCCCGCGCGTCGCGGTACCGAGGGCGATTGGCACCGCCATCCGGCCGAAGATCGGCCGCAAGGGCCGGTGACGCTCCGCTGCTACTCGCCTCGAAGGGCTTCGCCCGAGGGGCCTCGCAAGGTGACCCGAGACGTGAACAACAAAATTGCCCGTTTCCTGTCCGACCATGCCCCCGAAACGCCGTGCCTCGTCGTCGATCTCGACGTGATCGCCGAGGCCTACGACCTGTTGACCCGCTATCTGTCGGTCGCCAGCGTGTATTTCGCGGTCAAGGCCAACCCGGCGCCGGAGATCGTTGCGATGCTGGCGCGGCGCGGCTCGAATTTCGATGTCGCCAGCCCGGCGGAGATCGGTCTATGCCTCGACAACGGCGCGACCCCGGACCGGCTGTCCTACGGCAATACGATCAAGAAGGAAAAGGACATCGCCTTCGCCTTTGCGCAGGGGGTGCGGCTGTTTGCGTTCGACAGCGCGGCGGAACTCGAAAAGCTCGCGCGGCAGACCCCAGGCGCGCGCGTCTTCTGCCGCATTCTGGTGTCGTGCGAGGGCGCCGATTGGCCGCTGTCGCGGAAATTCGGCTGCGCCCCGGAGATGGCGGTCGGGCTCTTGCGCCGCGCCCGCGATCTCGGGCTCGATCCCTACGGCGTGTCGTTTCATGTCGGCTCGCAGCAGACCGATCTGTCGCAATGGGACCACGCGGTCGGCGCGGTGGCGCGCATGTTCACGCTGCTCGCCGAGACCGACATCAACCTGCGCATGGTCAATATCGGCGGCGGGTTCCCGGCGCGGTATCGCGGCGAGGTCGCCGGGATCGAGCGTTACGCGCAGGCCGTCACCGATGCGCTGACCCGGCATTTCGGCAACCGGCTGCCCGAGATCATCGTCGAGCCGGGGCGCTCGCTGGTCGGCGACGCCGGCGCCATCCACAGCGAGGTCGTGCTGATTTCCGACAAGGGCGACGGCGGCGGCAAGCGCTGGGTCTATCTCGATGTCGGCAAGTTCAACGGCCTCGCGGAGACGATGGGCGAAAGCATCAAATACCGCATCGAGGCGCCGGGCCGTTCCGGACCGGCTCTGCCAGTGATCCTGGCCGGCCCGACCTGCGACAGCGCCGACATTCTTTACGAGCACACCGAATACCGGCTGCCGGCCGATCTCGCGGTCGGCGACAAGGTCGCGATCCTGTCGACCGGCGCCTATACGGCCAGCTATGCCTCGGTCGGGTTCAACGGCTTCCCGCCGCTGCGCACCTATTGCATCTGACCACTGGACGGCAAGCTTGAGGATGGGCTGATCCCGGCGACGCCGAGGGAAGCCCATGCCGCCGTTCTCTCCATCTCCCCGCCCGGGGTGGTGGAAGGGTTGGGGGGCTGAGACATCTTGGCGGCAATTTCGCCACATTTATGAGCTATGATTTGTGTCGTGACGGGTTCCTGCTGCTGGGACGAAGAATTTGGCGTGATCGCGATTTCAACCAATACGAGAGATTTCGCTGTAGATTGGCTGCAGATTCAGCCATGCCACCAAACGGTTCAACTATGAATTGCAGGCTGCCGGCCCGGGGCCGGTCACCGCGCTCTGCCTCTCTCCGCCTGCGGAACGAGGGGACAAGCACCGTAGGATGAGGCGAACCCCGGCGCAAGCCGGAGAGAACCCATACTGTCTCTGCGGTGAGGCGACGGGCTTCGCGCTGTTCAGGCATTGGCGCCCTTCAGCCGGAGATTTCAATCGCCATTTGCTCGAAGCGACGGCGGTTTGCTGTTGTCGAAGCCCGTGAGGAGCGCAATGCTTGGCGGCAAGATTGCCTATGCTTGGCGAATGCCGGCTGGTTCAACTCGCTAAATTTCGAGTTTGAAGGGGGAAACAGATGGTTGGCGAACCCGAAAATTTCGATGCAATTATTATTGGTGCCGGCTTTTCTGGTATCTACATGCTGAAGTCGCTGCGCGATTATTTGGGGCTGAAGGTTCGCGTTTATGAAGCGGGCGAAACCGTCGGCGGCACTTGGTACTGGAACCGCTATCCCGGTGCACGATGCGATTCAGAATCCTATGTCTACTGCTGCACATGGGACAAGCAGCTTTTGCAGGAATGGGAGTGGTCAGAACGTTACCCGCAACAACCCGAAATCCTGCGCTATCTGGAGCATGTCGCCGAACGCCATGAACTGAAGCGCGATATTCAGTTTGATACCCGCGTGACTGGTGCCGCCTTCGACGAGACCGGGAATTTATGGCGGGTGCACACCGACAAGGGTGACCACGCCGCGGCGCGCTACCTTATCACAGCGGTCGGCACCCTTTCGGACACCAACATGCCCCATTTTAAGGGGCTGGAGAAGTTTCGCGGCAAATGGTGCCATACGAGCCGGTTCCCGCGCGGCGGTATCGACTTCACCGCCAAGCGCGTGGCCGTGGTCGGCACCGGCGCGACGGCGGTGCAGGCAATACCGGAAATCTCACAGCAGGCGAAGCAGTTAACCGTTTTTCAGCGTACCCCCAACTACTGCCTTCCGGCGCGCAATGGCAAGGTGGACCCCGAACGGATCAAGGCGCGCAAGGCCGATTACGACGGCATCATAGACCGCATCCGCCAGTCTGTCGCGGGCTTCGAGCTTTCGCGCATTCCCAAGTCGGTACTTGACACGACTGCCGAACAACGGGAGCGCGAGTTCGACCGGATGTGGGATCAGGGCGGTTTCGCCTTCAATCTGGCTAACTACCAGGACATGATATTGAGCCAGGAGGCCAACGATATCTGCGCTGACTACCTGAAGCGCAGGATCCGCAGCACGGTCAAGGATCCGGTCGTCGCCGAAAAGCTCATCCCGAAGCATGCTTTCGGCACCAAGCGCACGCCGCTCGACACCAACTACTTTGAAACCTTTAATAAGACCCACGTGCTGCTCGTCGATGCGGCAAGCGACGGCGCGATCGAGGAAATCACGGAAGACGGCATCCGCGCCGGCGGCAAGGAATACAAGTTCGACATCATCGTGTTCGCTACCGGATTCGACGCTCTGACCGGTCCCTTGAAAGCGTTGCACCTGCAAGGCCGGGACGGGCGCGGGCTGGAGGATGTATGGGCCGACGGTCCGCACACCTACCTGGGGCTGTCGATCGCCGGCTTCCCAAATCTGTTCACAATCACTGGACCGCAAAGCCCGTCAGTCCTGTCGAACATGCCGGTGTCGATCGAGCAGCACGTCGAATGGATTGCCGAGTGCATCGACTATATGCGCCGATCCGGCAACAGCGTAATCGAAGCGACGCCGCAGGCGCAGGAAGCATGGGTCGCGCACGTCAACGAGATCGCCGGCATGACGCTGTATCCGCGCACCGACTCGTGGTACATGAGCGCGAATATCCCCGGTAAGCCGCGTGCCTTTTTGCCGTATCTGAACCCGGAGGGCGTTGGCGGCTACCGCAAGCGATGCGACGAGATCGCGGCCAACGGTTATGAGGGTTTCGAATTAGCCTGACGGTTGTGGCGAGCGGGCCATAACGCATCGCCGGCTGTTTGCCAGACACTCTGCAGCGCTCACGCGCGAATTGCGGATTGCCGGCTCGGGGCCTGTCGGCATCCTCCATCTCTCCGCTTGCAGGAGAGGGCGGTGAGGGGCGACCGCGCTGCCGGCCGGCAGATACGGGCTACACCGCCGGCGAGAGCACGTGAATCTCGCGGTTGGCGAGCAGATCGCGCGTTTTTGCCGCATAGGCCTGCATGTGCGGCGAGGCGGCGTGCGCCTTCAGATGGTCGAGGCTTTCCCATTTCTCGATCACGACGAATGTATCGGAACCGTATTTCGCGCCGGGACCGCCCTCGGCGTCGACCGCGGGACCGTATTCGATGCAGCCCGCCTCGGCGTGCACCGCCGGCATGTTGGCGCGGAAATGCGCCAGCACCTCGTCGCGCTTGCCCGGCTTGGCGGTTATGATGGCGACAACGTGGATCATGGTTCGCGTCCTTTGCTGCTGGCGGCGACCGTCGGGATCGGTGCTGCGGACCAGGATAGAGAGCGGAGGCGGAAGGATACAAGCATGACGCCCGAAGACATTCTTACGCACCCCCCGCGCGCGCTGACCCAGCCGCAGCGCGAGCGTTATTTCGCGACTGGGTTTCTCGCGACCGAAGGGCTGATCCCGTCCGATTGGCTCGATCGGCTGATCGCTGTGTCGGACCGTTTCGTCGAGGACAGCCGGAACGTCGCCGCGTCGAACGAGGTCTACGATCTCGGCCCGTCGCACGGTCCCCGGCGCCCGCATGTTCGGCGGCTGCGCGCTCTCGTAGACCGCCACCCCGATTTCTGGGGCTTCGCGTCGGATTCGGTGCTGGCCGATATCGCCGCCGACCTCGTCGGCCCCGATGTCAAGTTCCACAGCAGCAAGCTCAATTACAAATGGCCCGGCACCGGCGAGATCGTGAAGTGGCACCAGGACATCCCGGCCTGGCCGCACACCAATTACAGCCCGGTCACGCTCGGCGTTTACCTGTGCGACGTGCCCGCCGACCAGGGGCCGCTGACCTGCATCGCCGGCAGCCACCGAGGCCCGATCTTCGAGCACCGCGACGACAACGGCGCCTGGACCGGCGCGATCCGCGACAGCGACATGGAAAGTATCGTCGATCTGTCGCGCGCCGAGGACTTGACCGGCCCCGCCGGCACGGTCATCGCGATCAACTGCCGGACCGTGCACGCGTCGCGCGCCAACTTCACCGACCGTGTCAGGCCGGTCGCGCTGTTCGTCTACAGCTCGGCCGATGCATTTGCTTGGATGCCAGCGCCGACCCCGACGAGCCGCACCGGCGCGGTCGTGCGCGGCGCGCCAGCCCGCTACGCGCATCTCGACCCGACCCCGTGCCCGGTACCGCCCGACTGGAGCCGCGACGGCTACGGCTCGATCTTCACCGCGCAGCGCGCCGAGGCCGAATGATGCCTGAGGACGCGATCGCTCGCGCGGTCACTCCTCGGACCCGTCGTCTCCGTGCATCAGGTCGAACAGGATGCCCTCGCGGATGCCGCGGTCGGCGACGCGCAGCCGGCCGACCGGCCAAGTCGAGCAGATCGCGTCGAGAATGGCGCAGCCGCTGAGCACCAGGTCGGCCCGCTCGCGGCCGACGCAGGGGCTGGCGGCGCGCCCCTCGATGTCGAGTCCGGCGAGATGGCGCGAGATGATCTCGATCTGGTCGAAGGTCAGCATGCTGCCGTCCACCATCGCCCTGATATAGCGCGGCAGCGCCAGATTGACGCCGGCCAGCGTGGTCACGGTCCCCGAGCTGCCGAGCATCTGCACCTGACGGGCGCGGACCTCGCGGCGGATGCCGTGCTCTTTCTCGAACGGGGCAAGGGCGGCCTCGGCCTCGGCGACCATCGCCCGGTAGATCGCTGGCGTCACCTCGATCCCGCCGAACCGCTCGGTAAACGTCACGACCCCGAACGGCAGCGACACCGAACCGAGAATCTTCAGGTCCGGGCGCACCCGGCGCATCCCGTCATGGCGCGACGGATCATGGCGCAGCCAGACGATCTCGGTCGAGCCGCCGCCGATATCGAACACGACCGCGTACGGGAACCGCGGGTGCAGCAGCGGCGCGCACCCGGTCACCACCAGCCGCGCCTCCTCGGCGGTCGAGATGATCTCGATGTCGATGCCGATCTCGTCACGGACTCGCGCCAGGAACTCGCCGCAATTGAGGGCGCGCCGACACGCCTCGGTCGCGACATAGCGCCCGAACGATACCTTGCGCTGGTCAATCTTGCCGGCGCACACCCGCAGCGCCTCGATCGTGCGCGCCATCGCCGCCTCGGAAAGCCCGCCGCTGCTGACAAGGCCTTCGCCGAGGCGGACAATCCGCGAGAACGCATCGACGACGCGGAATGCGCCGGGCGTGCGGCGCGCGATCAGCAGCCGGCAGTTGTTCGTTCCCAGATCGAGGGCCGCGTAGCTGGCGGATGACGGACGCGCCGACGGCGCGAAGCCATGGCCCTCCCCGATGCCGAGAGGCGCGGTCTGCTCGGCGCGCAGCATCGCTGGACCAGGGCCAAAGGCCGCTGTCCGCGGTTCCCGAAAATGCTGCAAACTGCTCGGCACGGCGCGATTCCTGCAACGACTCTCTAATCTAGCGCACCCCGCCGCCGATTCGAAGAGCAGAGAAGAACGAAGGGACGCCGATGGTGTCCATCCCGCCTTGCCGTGAGGCACACGGCGGCGCGGCTGCGATCTTGGCCTCGATCTGTATCGCAGTCATGCGCGCATTAAAGACGCGCTGCTCGGCGGGGCGCTTCCCGCACCCGGGAATTTTACATCGAGGCCTGGCAGCGCGCCGCTCCCGGCCGTTATCCGAACTTGCCCGAGCGCGGGAAGCCTTGCGGCACGCCGCGGCCGGCGCCGCCGCGCGGTCCGCGCCACGGGGTCAGGTCGATCTCGGTGCGGGTGCGGTTCTCTCCCTGGCGCCACGCCAGCCCGTCGGCGAGGCGCAGCACCTTGGCGTCGGCGAGACCGCCCGAGCGGTAGCGCTGCAAGATGACGCCGCGGCCGCGCGCCATCTCCGGGATCTCGGCGAGATCGACAACCAGCATGCGGCGATTGTCGCCGACCAGCGCGACCGCGTCGCCGTCAACCGCCAGGCACGCGGCCGCCTTTGTTCCGGCCGCCGGGTTCAGCACCTGCTTGCCGGTACGGGTCTGCGCCAGCGCCTCGTCGCCGGCGACGATAAAGCCTCGCCCGTCGCCGGCGACGACCAGCAGCCGCATCCCGAGCCGGTACGGGAACAGCGCGACGGCATCGTGCTCGTTCGGCAGATCGATCATTAGCCGCAGCGGCTCGCCCTGGCCACGACCGCCCGGCAGGCGGTCGGCGCCGATCGTGTAGAATCTCCCGTTTGTCCCGAACACGAGCAGCCGGTCGGTGGTCTCGGCCGCGACCGCGAAGCGCGGCCCGTCGCCCTCTTTGTATTTCTGCTCGGCGGGGTTGATGCCGTGCCCTCGGACAGCGCGGATCCAGCCCTTTTGCGACAACAGCACGGTGACCGGCTCGCGCTCGACAAGCGCCGAAACCGGGATCACGACCGGTTCCGGGGCGGCGCCGATCAAGGTCCGGCGGCGCCCGAGCGGTGTGTCGCCGCCGAATTCCCGGTCGGTCGCCTCGACTTCCTTCGCGAGCGCTCGCCACTGGCGCCTTTCGCTGCCAAGCAACGCTTCGAGTTCGGCCGATTCCGCGGCAAGCGCATCGAGTTCCTTGGTGATCGCGATTTCCTCGAGCCGCCGCAACGAGCGCAGCCGCATATTGAGGATCGCTTCGACCTGCGTTTCGCTCAGGTCCCACCGCCCGACCATCTCGGCCTTCGGGTCGTCCGACTCGCGGATGATGCGAATGACCTCGTCGAGGTTCAGGTAGACGACGACGAACCCGCGCAACACCTCGATGCGCCGCGCCACCGCCGCCAACCGGTGCCGGCTGCGCCGTTGCAATACTTCGCGGCGATGGTCGAGAAACGCCTGCAGCGCCTCCTTCAGGTTCATCACGCGCGGCACGCCGAGTGGGTCGATCACATTGAGATTGAGCGGCACGCGGACTTCGAGTTCGGTGAGCCGAAACAGCTGCTCCATCAGCACGTCGGGATCGACGTTGCGGTTTTTCGGCTCGAGCACGACGCGGACCTCGCTCGCCGACTCGTCGCGAATGTCGGCGAGCAGCGGCAGTTTTTTTTCTTCAAGCAGCGTCGCGATCTTCTCGATCAGCCGGCTTTTCGGGACCTGGTACGGAACTTCGCTGACGACGATCTGGTAGAGGCCGTGCGATAGCGGCTCCTTCTGCCATCGTGCCCGCAGGCGGAAGCTGCCGCGCCCCGTCGCGTAGGCTTCGGTGATGCTGTCGGCCGGCTCGACGAGGACGCCGCCGGTCGGAAAATCGGGGCCGGCGACATGGCGAACCAACTCGGCGGTCGCGCAGCGCGGATTGTCGATCAGATGACGCAGCGCGCCGCATAATTCGCCGGCGTTATGCGGCGGAATGCTGGTCGCCATGCCGACCGCGATGCCGGCGGCGCCGTTCGCCAGCAGGTTCGGAAAGCGGCCGGGCAGGACGACCGGCTCACGGTCCTCGCCGTCATAGGTGGTGCGGAAATCGACTGCATCCTCGTTGATGCCTTCGAGCATCGCGCGCGCCACCGAGGACAGGCGGCTCTCGGTGTACCGCATCGCCGCGGCGTTATCGCCGTCGATATTGCCGAAATTGCCCTGCCCGTCGACCAGCGGGTAGCGCTGCGCGAAATCCTGCGCCAACCGGACCAGCGCCTCGTATACGGCCAACTCGCCATGCGGGTGGAACTTGCC
The DNA here is from genome assembly GCA_050181375.1 of Alphaproteobacteria bacterium. Lineage (GTDB taxonomy): Bacteria > Pseudomonadota > Alphaproteobacteria > ATCC43930 > CGMCC-115725 > DATARH01. The sequence goes on along the minus strand of JBFXDF010000025.1, from coordinate 14,612 downwards.
GATCACGTCGCCGACGACGCGGGCGCATTTCTTGTAGCCGGAGCCGGGATCGAGCCGCAATTCGTGCATCGCGTGCAGGATGCGCCGATGCACCGGTTTTAACCCGTCGCGCACGTCCGGCAACGACCGCGCCATGATGGTGGACAGCGCGTATGACAGATAGCGCTCGCCGAGCGCATCGGCGAAATCGATGTCGCGGATCTCGCCGGCCAGGGCGGTATCGGACATACCTACAAGACCTCGTGTCTGTTACCGGCGGATCATACCACAGGCTGTGCGGAAACGGCGAATCGGCGCATCCGCTCGAAAAACCGCTCGCGCGCTTCCGGCGGCCGTCCGCCCTGCGATCCGAGCAAATGGTGCACCAGGAAATGCCGGGTCAGGATCAGACCGGCGACAATATCGGCCGGAGAAGCCGGTTCATTCGGCCGCCACAAAAACCCGGGCAGCGGCAACAACCTGTCTTTGTAAGCGGCGCCGGCCTCGCGCGTCACCGCCCGGCCGGTGCGCGGCGATACATAGGCGAGATCCCGGTTCGTGCCGGTCACCGCGCAGCGCGCCAGATCGAGGCCGAACCCGACCGAGGCGAGTAGCTCGCATTCCCAGCGGACATAGATACCGGCCCAGCCGGCGGCCGATTGGGTTGTCGTTTCGAGGCGCGCCAGCAATGCGGCAAAGGACGCGTGGCAATCCGGGTGCGGCTCTCTCTCGGGCAGGGCCGCGATCAGCAGCGCGACGGCGGCGTCGAGCGCGGCGAGCCGATCGGGATCGTCTAGAAAACGCGCCGCGTGCGGCTCGATCAGCTCGCAGTCCAGCGTCCCGAGATGCTCGGCGAGCCGGCCGCGCCACGTCGCGGCAACCTCGTTGCCGGGCTGCAGCAGCGCGCGGCGCCGCGGCGACTGCCCGCCGCGGACCAGCCCGGCGTGCCGCCCGCGCTCGCGCGTCAGCAGCTCGACGATCAGCGCGTTTTCGCCATGCCGCCTTGTACCGAGCACAAACGCGGTGTCACGCCAGTCCATTGAAACGCACTCACGATGCTTTGCCCGCAATCGTTGTGAGAGATACGCGAAATGCCCCCTCTCCCATATCGGGGGAGAGGGCCGGGGTGAGGGGGCGGGCAACAAACCCGTTCGCAGACGCCCTCACCCGGACGAGGTCCGGGGCAGGCTCTCTCCCGCGATGCGCGAGAGGGACTTGCCGGCATTGGACACCCTCAAACATTGTAATCGAGGCCGAGCGCGGCGAAGCGTTCCGGGTCCTCGACCCAGTTGTCGCGCACCTTGACGAACAGGAACAGGTGGACGCGGCGCTCGAGCAGGCGTTCGAGCTCGGCGCGGGCGCGGGCGCCAATCGATTTGATGCGCTTTCCGTTGTCGCCGAGCATGATCGCGCGCTGTCCCGGACGGCGCACATAGACGACCTGATCGATGCGCACGCTGCCGTCGCGGCGCTCCTCCCAGGATTCGGTTTCGACCGACGCGGCGTAGGGCAGTTCGTCGTGCAGCTGCAGAAAAACCTGTTCGCGCGTGACTTCGGCGGCGAGCCATCGCTCCGGCGCGTCGGACAGCTGGTCCTCGGGAAACAGCCATGGCCCCGGCGGCATTGCGCCGGCCAGATGCGTCTTGAGGCGATCGACCCCGTCGCCGGTCAGCGCGGAAACCATAAACACCTCGTCGAAACAGCCGTCACCGAACAGCGCTTCGGCGATGCCGAGCAGCCGGTCGCGGCGCACCAGATCGACCTTGTTCAGCGCCAAGAGCGCCCGGCGTCCGCTTTCCTTCAGCCTTTCGACGATGCGGCGCGTATCCGGCGCGTCGGGGCGCCCCGCGTCGACCAGCAGCACCACCCGGTCGGCATCGGCGGCGCCGGCCCACGCGGCCGCGACCATCGCGCGATCGAGACGGCGGCGCGGCTCGAAAATACCGGGCGTATCGACCAGGATCAGCTGCACCGGGCCGGCGATCGCGATGCCGAGCAGCCGCGTACGCGTCGTCTGCACTTTCGGCGTGACGATCGCGAGCTTGCGGCCGACGAGCTGGTTCAGCAGCGTGGACTTCCCCGCGTTCGGCGCCCCGATCAGCGCGACATAGCCGCAGCTTGTCGGTTCGTGGGCGTTTTCGTCCGGCTTCCGTATCGCGGGTAAGGACGCCGGCGGGCGCGGTCTCGAAGCGGGCGAGGATGACCGCGGCGGATCGGGCGTCGCACCCTCACCCACCGCTCGCATTCGCGAGCGGTCCCCCCTCTCCCGCGATGCAGGAGAGGGTTTGGCCACGACACGCGTCACGTCCTCCCCCATTGGGGGAGAGGGTCGGGGTGAGGGGGTGTCCTGCTCGCGTCCGCGTGAGTTTCCTCTCGCCATCAGCCCCGACCCGCATGCCGATCGCCCAGCCGTTCCAGCAGCGCCGCCGCCGCCGCGGTTTCGGCCGCGCGCTTCGACGACGCCGTGGCGCTCGCCTCGTCATGACCGGCTACGGCCACCGCGATCGTGAATTGCAGCGCGTGGTCCGGGCCGCTCGCCTCCACGAGCCGGTAACTGGGGAGCGGCAAGCCGCGGCCCTGCGCCCATTCCTGCAACAGGGTTTTCGGATCGCGCGGCGGCCGCCCCATGTCGGCGAGGCGCGGCCCCCACCAGCGCTCGACAAAGGCGAACGCCGCGTCAAACCCGCCGTCGAGATAGATTGCCGCGATCACTGCCTCCAGCACATCCGCCAGTATCGCCGGGTTGCGCGCCGCTCCGGACGCGGCCTCGGCCGGCGACAGTTGGATCGCGCCGTCGAGCCCGATCTCTGCGGCGACCGCCGCCAATGTGTCGCGACGGACAAGCTGCGCGTGGCGCCGGGTCAGCGGCCCTTCGGGCTCGGTGTCGAACCGGCGCCACAATAAATCGGCGACGACCAATCCCAGCACCCGATCGCCGAGGAATTCGAGCCGCTCGTAGTCGCGAGGCCCGGCACCGCGCCGTGCTCGCCGCCGCCCCTTTTGCGCCGCCGGCAGGGCGCTCGGGTGCGTCAGCGCCTCCGCGAGCAGCGCCGGCCGCGCGAAATCGTGGCCGAGCAGGCGGACCGCGTCCGCACCGGCCGAGGCCATCGTCATTCGCGCGGCGTCATTTCCCCGGGGCCGCCCAGTACCGGATCAATGGATACCCTCGAACAGCCGGCTGTATCGGATCGCGAACGGCCACTTCCAGATCTCCCACCAGCGGGCCGAGCCATCGGTCGAGAAGAAGATGAACTGCGCCTTCCCGACCAGGTTCTCCGCCGGGATATAGCCCACCGCCGACAACACGCGGCTGTCCTGCGAATTGTCGCGATTGTCGCCCATCGCGAAATAATGGTCGGGCGGCACCGTGTAGACCGGCGTATTGTCGAGCGGCCCGTCGTTGCTGACCTCGATGATCCGGTGTTCTTTCGGCGGCATTCCGGGGCCGCGCGGCAGCGCTTCCAGATACTGCTTCAACACGATGACCGACCGGCCCTCCTCGTAGAGGTATTCGCCAAACGGCCGGCGCGGCACAAGCTGGTCGTTGATGTAAAGCTCGCCGTGGCGCATCTGGATCTGGTCGCCGGGCAGCCCGACAATGCGCTTTATGTAGTCGACCGAAGGATCGGTCGGCAGCTTGAAGACAGCGACGTCGCCGCGTTGCGGCTTTTCCGAAAACGGCAGGTAAATCCGTCCGGAGAACAGCGGCAAGCCGAACGGCAGCGAATATCGGCTGTAGCCGTACGAGAATTTCGACACGAACAGATAATCGCCGACCAGCAATGTCGGCACCATCGACCCCGACGGGATATTGAACGGCTCGTAGGCGACGGTGCGGACCACGACCGCGATCAGGACGGCATAGATGACCGTCTTGATTGTCTCGACGAGCCCGCCCGCCGATTTTTTTGCGGAAGCCACTTTGGATCTGGATTTCATCATCAAAAGGCGACCCTCGGCGCGCGGCGATCAAGCCCGCCGCGGCCCGGTGTGTCAAGTTCAGCGGCTGTCGCGTCCCCCAGCCGACCTCACCCATCGCTGGGATTGGTGTTCAGGACGTGCCGCCACCAACTCCCTCTCCCCCACCGGGGAAGAGGGTCGGGGTGAGGGGGCAACGGGAAGACCGGGAGCCGCGCCCGTCACCCGACTCGCCCCTTACAGGACGATCCACCCTCTCCCGCGATGCGGTAGAGGGGTACGCGCCGGAAGTGGGATTGCGTGCGAAACAGGTCAGCCAATCCAGCTACCCGCGGGCGCGTTCGACCGAGTTGATGACCGGCGTCGCCCGCAGCGCCGCGATGATCGTCGACAGGTGCTTCACATCGCCGACCTCGATATCGACCATGATCTCGAAAAAATCGGTCGAGCGGTTGGTGATCTTCAAGTTCGTGATATTGCCGCCCTGCTTGCCGATCGCGGTCGTCAGGCTGCCGAGGTTGCCCGGCTCATTGGCTATCGTCACGTTGATGCGCCCGATATGCCCGGAATCGGCCTCGTCGCTGCTCCAAGCGACATCGAGCCAGCGTTCCGGCTCGTCGGCGAAGCTGCCGAGCGTATCGCAGTCGATCGTATGGATCGTGACGCCCTTTCCGGTCGTCACAATGCCGACGATGCGTTCGCCGGGAAGCGGGTGGCAGCAGCCGGCGAAATGCAGGGCCATCCCCGGGATCAGTCCGCGGATCGGCACGGCCATGTCGCGCCCGGTGTTTCGGCGGCGCGCGCGGTTGAGCGGGACGACCTTGTTCTTGTCCTCGGGCGGCTGCGGGAAGACCGCGTTGGCGACCTCGCGGCCGGTCGCCAGCCCCTCCCCGACCGCTACGTAAAGGTCCTCGACCGTGACGCAGTTGAACTGCGCCAGGATCGGCTGCAGCGGCCGTTCGGAAAAATCGTGGCCCTGCTGGCGGAACGCCTTCTGCACGATGGCGCGGCCGAGATCGAGATACTGCGCCCGCTGCTGGGTGCGGATGAAGCGGCGGATGCGGGCCCGCGCCTTGCCGGTGACGACAAAGCGCTCCCAGGTCGGCGACGGCGTCTGCGCCTTTGACGTGACGATCTCGACCTGATCGCCGTTTTGCAGCTGCGTGCGCAGCGGCAAAAGCCGCCCGTTGATCTTCGCCCCGACGCAGGTGTCGCCGATCTCGGAGTGCACGGCATAGGCGAAATCGACCGGGGTGGCGCCGCGCGGCAAGGCGATCAGATCGCCCTTCGGCGTGAACGCGAAGACCTGGTCCTGGAACATTTCGAGCTTGGTGTGCTCGAGAAATTCCTCCGGGTTCGAGGCCTGTTCGAGGATTTCCAGCAGCTCGCGCAGCCAGCGGTATTGCCTTCCGTCGACACGGCCGATCTGCTGCTTGTAAATCCAATGCGCCGCGACGCCGAGTTCGGCGACCTCGTGCATGTCGCTGGTGCGGATCTGCACCTCGATGCGCTGCCGCTCCGGGCCGATAACGCCCGTGTGCAGCGAGCGGTAATTGTTCGGCTTCGGGGTCGAGATGTAGTCCTTGAAGCGTCCCGGGACGACCGGGTAGGCCGAATGGATGATCCCCAGCGCCTGATAGCAGTCGCCGACGCTGTCGACGAGCACGCGAAACGCCATGACATCGGCGAGCTGCTCGAACGAGACATTCTTGCGCTGCATCTTGCGCCAGATCGAGAACGGCGATTTCTCGCGCCCGGAGACCGACGCGTCAAGACCGCCCTCCCTCAGCGTCTCGGTGATCTCGGCGACAATGCGCGATACCAGATCGCCCCCCCGGTCGCGCAGAAACCCGAGCCGGGCGGTAATGCTGGCGCGTGCGTCCGGATGCAGCTCCTGAAAGGCGAGGTCCTCGAGCTCGTCCTTCATCCGGTGCATGCCGATGCGCTCGGCGAGCGGGACATAGATGTCCATCGTCTCGCGCGCGATGCGCCGTCGCTTGTCGTCGCTCTTGATGAAATGCAGCGTGCGCATGTTGTGCAGCCGGTCGGCGAGCTTGACCAGCAGCACGCGGATGTCCTCCGACATCGCGAGCACGAGCTTGCGGAAATTCTCCGCCTGCTTGGTCTTGTCCGATTGCAGTTCGATGCGCGACAGCTTTGTCACGCCGTCGACCAGCCGCCCGATCTCGGGCCCGAACAGCCGCTCGATGTCCTCGAGCGTGGCGACCGTGTCCTCGACCGTATCGTGCAGCAAGCCGGTGATGATCGAGGCCGTGTCGAGCTTCATCTGCGCGAGCAGGCCCGCGACCTCCACCGGGTGCGAGAAATACGTGTCGCCGGAAGCGCGCAGCTGCGAGCCGTGCGCCTTCATCGAATACACATAGGCGCGGTTAAGCGCGGCCTCGTCGGCTTTCGGATCGTAGGATTTGACCAGCTCGACCAGTTCGAACTGCCGCATCATGCCGCGGTTGCCTTCGTGCTGGCGTCCCGGCTTCGGCCGCGAGACCGCCGGGATGCGATGCGCCGAGCCGCAACGCGGTAGCGGCGCCGCCGGTTAGATATCCATTGCGTCGGGGGCCGCCGCGTCAGGGTTCCTCGTCCTCGCCAACCGCGCTTTCGGGGGTGCGGTCGTCGGACAGGTCGATGTCGTTCTCGTCGGCTACCGCGAGCATATCCTCTTCAAGCTCTTCCTCGACGGCTTCCTCGTCGATCGAATCCTCGCCGATGACGGAGCCGGTCGGGTCGGCGATGCCGAACAGCGTCTGTTCGAGGTCGGGGGCGTCCTCCGGCTCGTCGATCTCGACGTGCTTCTGCATGCCGCGCACGAGCGAGTCGCGCAGGTGATCGAGGGCGACCGTTTCATCAGCGATCTCCCGCAAGGCGATGACCGGGTTCTTGTCATCGTCGCGGTCGACCGTCAGCGGGGCGCCGGATGCGATTTCGCGCGCCCGCTGCGCGGCGAGCAGCACCAGATCGAAGCGGTTCGGAACCTTGATCACGCAATCTTCGACCGTCACGCGCGCCATGCTCTCACCCTCGTTGTTCTCTGGAAACGTTCAATATATGGGCGGCAGGCTACCGACCGCAACGGCCGGAGCGGCCCCGGAATCCAGAAACACCCATGCCTACCCATACCTTGCGGCGCGTGTGGGGCTGGATTGCGGGTTCGCGGGCTATGCCAGCGCCCAGGACGGTCCCCGCAGCGGGATTGATGTGCCATCGGGGCCAGCCCGCGAGCAGCGCCGCGTCCCTAGGCCGGACACATGAGCGCACCAATCAAGGCGGCATCGCCAATTTCCCTCTTGCACCAAAGGGGCCGTCCGCACATGAGACAAGCCACGGGATCGGAAAGGAGACGCCGGATGCTGATCGTCGATGGCCAGATACATCTATGGGAAAAGGGCACGCCGTCCCCGCAGCATCGGCAGCTTCCGTTCTCGGCCGAGCAGGCGATCGCCGCGATGGACGAGGCCGGCGTCGACCGGGCGCTGATCCACCCCGTGCTGTGGGACCCGGACTCCAACGGATTGGCGCAGCAGGCGGTACGCGAATACCCGGACCGTTTCGCGATCATGGGCTGGTTCTATCTCGACGACCCGAACGGCCCCGACCTCGTCGCGCATTGGAAAGAGCGGCCCGGCATGCTCGGCCTTCGGTTCTATTTCAACGAGCGGCACAAGCGGGAGTGGATGACCGACGGCACGCTCGACTGGCTGTGGCCCGCGGCCGAGCGGGCCGGCGTGCCGGTGGCGCTCGCCGCCGCGCTGTTCCTGCCGACCGTCGGCCATATCGCCGAACGCCACCCGGGGCTCAGGCTGATCGTCGATCACCTGGCCGTGCCGCCGGGCAGCCGCGGCGACTCCGCCTATCGCTTTCAGCCCGAGCTGCTGGCGCTCGCCAAATATCCCAATGTCGCGGTCAAGGCGACCGGCCAGCCCGGCTACGCCGAAGACCCGTACCCGTTCCGCAGCTTCCACGAGCATCTGCACCGCGTGTTCGACGCGTTCGGCCCGGATCGGATGTTCTGGGGCACCGACATCACGCGGATGCCCTGCTCCTGGCGGCAATGCGTGACCGTCTTCACCGAGGAGCTGCCCTGGCTCCGGGGCCGCGACCTCGAACGCGTCATGGGCGAAGCCCTGTGCGACTGGGTCGGCTGGCGCCGTCCCGGCTGAGCGCCGCGGCGACCCTGTACAGGGGTCGCCTTGTGCCTCGGGCGACGCTCGCCTAGACTCCGGGCGTGCCGATATGCGGCCGTCCGCGACGGCTGAGAGGGGGAGATGGAAGCACCGATACCGGCTCAGAAGGAGCCCTACAGTTTCACCGTCGAGGCCGGGAGGCGCTATTTCTGGTGTGCCTGCGGGTGCAGCGGCAAGCAGCCGTTCTGCGACGGCTCGCACAAGGACACCGGCCTCACCCCGCTGGCGTTCACCGCCGAGAAGACCGAGGAGGTCTGGTTCTGCGGCTGCAAGGCGACCGGCGACAAGCCGTTCTGCGACGGCACCCACAATACGCTCTGACGGAAGCTTCGTGGCCTCCCGATCGCCTCGGGCCGGCGCCCGAATGTTTGGCGCGCGCGTAGCGCTGGCGTTGTCGGCCGTGATCGCCGTGTCGGTCGCGGTATCGGGGTGCGGGTGGTTTTCTTCTTCTTCTTCGTCGGAACCGGCGACATCGAGCCCCGGGGCTTGCCCGACCGTAGCGATTCTGCGCCCGCTGTCGCAAACCGCCGTGTTTGCGCCGGGAGCGCCGCGCCAGCCGACCGGCGTTGCGTTCTACGGCATCCTGTCGGATGTCGAGAGCAAGTGCGTCCGGTCCGGCGATTCGGTCCGGGTCACGATCGATACCGTCATCATCGGCGAGCGCGGTCCCGCGTCCGGCGCGGCGACCGGCGTCGATCTGCAATACTTTGTCGCCGCGACCGCCGCCGGCGACACGATACTCAGCAAGCGCACGCTGCCGGTCCAGATGACGATTCCCGCCGCGACGCGCCGTGCCGGGATCACCGACCACGTCGAGGAGTGGGTATCGCTCGGCGGCCGCTCCCCGACCGAGGTCAATGTCGTGCTCGGCTTCCAGCAAAGTCCCGAGGTGGTGCAGTTCTATAAAAATTATCGCGGCCGATAGGCCGGCGCCGGATCAATTTCGCCGAAGCGGGTGTTGGCAATTGGCAATTTTTGCCAATCATGGCATTCTCTCGCCCAGCCAAGGAAGGCTGCGTTCCATGCCAACCCGCAACATCAATCTGACGCACGAGCAGGATGAGTTTGTCGAAAGCATCGTGCGCGCCGGCGAGTACCAGAACGCCAGCGAGGCGATCCGCGACGCGGTGCGCGCGCTGCAGCAACGCCGCCGCGAGGATGCCTTGAAGCTCGAGCGCCTGCGCATGCGGATCGAGGCTGGTATCGACGACCTCGATCGCGGCGAGTTTGTCGACATCGACGACGAGGATCTTGAAGCATACTTCGATTCGCTTCGCGGCGCGGTCAGAAACCGCTCGGGTTAACCCGGCGGTAAAACTCGTCCCACGGTTTGCATGAGCACGTGGCCGCAAGGGCGTTCCACGCCAGGCGGCCCGTCCCGGTTTCGCGTGGCGCGCCGCGCGCAGACCGATCTGATGATTATTCTCGGCGACAGCGCCGAGAAATGGGGCGCCGAGGCGAGCCGGCGCTATGGCGTGACCTTGATGCGGGCGATGCGGCAGGTGGCGAGCAATCCGGAAGGCCGCCTTACCCGGCCCCGCCCCGACCTCAGACCCGATCTGCGCAGTTTTCATCTGCGCCACGTTCGGCAGAACAGCCGGCAGCCGGCGGTGAAGCGGCCGGTGCATGTGATCTATTATCGCGTTGTCGAGCCGGGGCTGGTCGAGATCGCGCGGGTCTTGCACGATCGCATGGAGCCGGCCCGCCAGTTCGAGGCGCCCGCCGACGAATTGCATTAGCGCATCCGCGGAACCGAGCTTTCGAAAGCCTCGCCGTCCCGATCCGGCTGGCATTGGCGCCGGCTCGATGTTAGAAAAGCGTTGCCAAATCCACGCCCGCAGGAGAGGCCGCGCCCCGATGCCGTCGGGAGTCGCGGCGCCGAAGGAGCAACCGCCCCGGAAACTCTCAGGCAAAAGGACTGCGGGCGAAAGGGCGCTCTGGAAAGCGGCGGCCGGACACGTTTGGCCGCCCACCGAAGGAGTAAGCCGCGAACCCTTGCGCCAGCCGGCGGCGGGGCAGCGGTGAATCTCTCAGGGTAGAGGACAGAGGGGGCATCTCCCGGACGCGGCTGCGTCCGCCACAGAGGTGCGCCCGTGTCGATCCCCCTCTCCGCCGAAGCGGCGCCGTTGCGCCGCACCCCGCTTTACGATCTGCACCGGGCGCGGGGCGCCCGCATGGTCGCGTTCGCCGGTTACGAGATGCCGGTGCAGTACCCGGCCGGCATCATCGCCGAGCATCTGCACACGCGCGCCAAGGCCGGGCTGTTCGATGTCTCGCATATGGGGCAGATCGCGTTGCGCGGCGCGCGCGCGGCCGAGGCGCTCGAACGCCTGGTTCCGGGCGATCTGCAAGGTCTCGCGCCGGGGCGCATGCGCTACACGCTGCTGCTCAACGAAGCGGGCGGCATCCTCGACGACCTGATGGCGACGCGGGTGGTGATGCCGGCCGGGGACGGGCTGATGCTGGTCGTCAACGCGTCGCGCAAGGAGGCCGATCTGGCGCATCTGCGGCAACATCTCGGCCGCGAGATCGCGATCGAGCCGCAATTCGAGCGCGCGCTGCTGGCCTTGCAGGGACCCGAGGCGGCGTCGGTGCTGGCGCGGCTTTCCGATGGCACCATCGAGCGCATGAAATTCATGAGCGCGACCGAGGCGACGATCGCCGGCGCGCCCTGTTTCGTGACCCGATCTGGCTATACCGGCGAGGACGGGTTCGAGTTGTCGCTCGCGGCGGAGGATGCTGTCGCGGTCGCCGAAGCCCTGCTCGGCGAGCCGGAGGTCGCGCCGGTCGGGCTCGGCGCACGCGACACGCTGCGTCTCGAAGCCGGGCTGTGTCTCTACGGCCACGACATCGACGAGACGACGACCCCCGTCGAGGCCGGTCTCGCCTGGGCGATCGGCAGGCGCCGCCGCGACGCCGCCGATTTTCCCGGCGCATCGACAATCCTGCGGCAACTGGAAGAGGGGCCGGCGCGCAAACGGATCGGCATCCGTCCGGACGGCCGCGCCCCGGCGCGCGAGGGCACCGCGATCACCGCTGTCTCAGGCAACCCGGTCGGCCGGGTGACGAGCGGCGGGTTCGGACCGACGGTCGGGGCGCCGATCGCGATGGGTTACGTCGATCCCGCGCATGCCTCCGAGGGTGACGCGTTGGCCGTGGTCGTGCGCGACGTGGCGCGGCCGGCACGGGTCGCGCGGCTGCCGTTCGTCCCGACCCGCTACTACCGCGGCTAGCCTCGTGGAGCGGCATTGTAGCAACCGTGTCTTCCCCTTGCCCGGGCTTGACCCGGGCATCCACGTCCCCCCGCGCGGTATCAGAAGACGTGGGTGGCCGGGGCAAGCCCGGCCTCGGGGCCTGTTTCGGCCTGGTTAGGAGGAACCGAATGACCATCAGATACACCCGCGACCACGAATGGGTCCGGCAGGAGGGCGATGTCGCGGTGATCGGCATCACCGATTACGCGCAGTCGCAGTTGGGCGACGTCGTCTATGTCGAGCTGCCCGAGATCGGCCGCGCCGTCGCGCGCGGCAAGGAAGCGGCGGTCGTCGAATCGGCGAAGGCGGCGAGCGAGGTCTATGCCCCGGTCTCGGGCGAGGTCGTCGCAGTCAACGGCGAACTGCTCGGCAACCCGGCGCAGGTCAACGCCGATGCGATGGGCGAGGGCTGGTTCATGAAAATCCGGCTGGCCGATCCGACGGAACTCGACGGGCTGATGGACGAGACAGCCTACCGCGAATTTGTCGCGGAGCAGGAATGATGCGCTACCTGCCGCTGACCGATTCCGACCGCAGCGAGATGCTGAGTGCAATCGGCGCTCCGTCGATCAACGCGCTGTTCGCCGATGTGCCGGAGGCGGCGCGGCACCGGGAGCTGCTCGATCTGCCGCGCGCGATGGGCGAACTCGAAGTCGAACGCCGCCTCGGCGCGATGGCGGCGAAAAACATCAGCGCCGGGTCGGCGCCGTTCTTTGTCGGCGGCGGCGCCTATCGGCATCATGTTCCGGCCGCGGTCGATCACCTGATCCAGCGCAGCGAGTTCCTCACCTCGTACACGCCGTATCAGCCCGAAATATCACAGGGGACGCTGCAATACCTGTTCGAGTTCCAGACGCAGGTCGCGCTCCTGACCGGGATGGAGGCGGCGAACGCCTCGCTCTATGACGGCGCGACCGCCTGCGCCGAGGCCGTCGCTATGGCCGGCCGGATCACGCGCCGCGACAAGGCGGTGCTGTCGGGCGGGCTGCACCCGCATTACCGTGCGGTGTGCGAGACCTACGCCCGCTTCGCCGGCACCCTTCTGGCGGCGCGGGATGCGGCGCCGGAGGGAGGGGAAGACCTCGCGGCACTGATCGACGGCGACACGTCCTGCGTCGTCGTGCAGAACCCGGATCTTTACGGCGAGATCCGCGACTACTCGGAACTGGCCGAACTCTGCCACAAGGCGGGCGCGCTGCTCGTCGTCGTCGTGACCGAGATCGTGTCGCTCGGCGCGATCGTGCCGCCCGGCGAGATGGGCGCCGATATCGTCGCCGCGGAGGGGCAGTCGCTCGGCAACGCGCTCAACTTCGGCGGCCCCCATGTCGGGCTGTTCGCGACCCGCGAAAAATTCGTGCGGCAGATGCCGGGGCGGCTCGCCGGCGAGACCGTCGATGCCGACGGCAGGCGCGGCTGGGTGCTGACGCTGTCCGCGCGGGAGCAGCACATTCGCCGCGAACGGGCGACGAGCAACATCTGCACCAATTCCGGCCTCTGCGCGCTCGCCTTTACGATCCATCTGTCCCTGCTCGGCGAAGCAGGGCTGACCCGGCTGGCGCGCCTCAACCATGCGATTGCGGTCACGGCCGCCGAGCGGCTCGCCGCGATCCCCGGCGTGCGGCTGGTCAATCGCGGCTTTTTCAACGAGTTCACCTTGCGCCTGCCGCGACCGGCGGCGGGAGTCGTCGAGGCGCTGGCCGGGAAGAAAATTCTCGGCGGCATCCCGATCAGCCGCTTCTATCCCGGCCGCGCCGATCTGGCCGATCTGCTGCTGGTCGCGGCGACCGAGACGGTAACGACGGACGATATCGACCGGCTCGATGCCGGGCTCAGGGAGGTGCTGCCCAAGGGAGGGATGCAATGAACGAGTGGAGCCAGGCCCTGAGCGCCCGTCCGGCCGCCGGAGAGGATGCGGGTCGTATTGAAACGATCAGCGGCAATCGCGGGTTGCAGATCGAGGAGCAGCTCATTTTCGAGCAGGACAAGCCGGGCCGCTGCGGCGTCGATTTGCCGGAGCCGCCGCCGGTCGCCCCGCGTCTCAACGGTCTCGAACGCCAGGGGCCGATCGGTCTGCCGGGTCTCAGCGAGCCGCAGGTCGTCCGGCACTTCACGCGGCTGTCGCAGAAGAACTATGCGATCGACAGCGGTCTCTATCCGCTCGGCTCATGCACGATGAAGCACAACCCGCGGCTCAACGAGAAGCTGGCGCGGCTGCCCGGCTTTGCCGATCTCCATCCGTTGCAGCCGGAGAGCACCGTGCAGGGCGCGCTCGAACTGGTCGATACGCTGGCGCATTGGCTCAAGGTGCTGACCGGAATGCCGGCGGTGGCGCTGTCGCCTGCGGCCGGCGCGCATGGCGAGTTGTGCGGCATCATGACGATCCGCGCCGCCCTCGAAGCGCGCGGCGATGCGCGAAGCCGCATCCTGGTGCCGGAATCGGCGCACGGCACCAACCCGGCGACGGCGGCGGCCTGCGGCTATACGGTTGAGGCAATCCCAGCCAATGCCAAAGGCACCAAAAACCAGGGCCGCGTCGATCTCGCGGCATTGAAGGATAAGCTCGGCCCGGATGTCGCGGCGCTGATGCTGACCAACCCGAACACCTGCGGGCTGTTCGAGAACGAAATTATCGAGATCGCCGAGGCGGTCCACAACGCGGGCGCGTTCTTTTATTGCGACGGCGCGAATTTCAACGCGATCGTCGGGCGCGTGCGACCGGCCGAACTCGGTATCGACGCGCTGCACCTCAATCTGCACAAGACGTTTTCGACGCCCCATGGCGGCGGCGGTCCGGGCAGCGGCCCGGTCGTGCTTGCCGCCGAGCTGGCGCCCTATGCGCCCCTGCCGTGGATCGTACACGGCGAGAACGGCCTCCGGCTGATCGAACACCCGGAAGGCGACGCCGCGGCGACGATCGGCCGGCTGAAGGGGTTTCACGGCCAGATGGGCATGTTCGTGCGGGCGCTCGCCTACATGATGAGCCACGGTTCGGACGGGCTACGTCAGGTCGCCGAGGACGCCGTGCTCAACGCCAATTATCTGCGGGTCAAATTGCAGGACGTGATGAGCGTGTCGTTTCCGGGCGTGTGCATGCACGAGGTGCTGTTCGATGACCGTTTTCTGAAGGATACCGGCGTGACGACGCTCGATTTCGCGAAGGCGCTGATCGACGAAGGCTATCACCCGATGACGATGTATTTCCCCCTCGTCGTGCACGGCGCGCGGTTGGTCGAGCCGACCGAGACCGAGAGCAAGGAGTCGG
>JBFXDF010000024.1:0-26460 GCA_050181375.1 Alphaproteobacteria bacterium | reverse complement strand
ATCTCGGGGGCAGTGGAATCAAGGTGGTGGTCTATTCGCCCTTTGACTGGTAGTCGGCCGCCGCCGAGCGCATGCGAGGGCGCAGAACTCTTACAAAGGTGTTTGCCCGCTCGGCGAGCCAGCAAAACGCCTTCTTCCTTAGCTCCGGCTGTTCCAGCGATCCGACCTGTAACGAGTCAATGATGCTATCCCGGCTGTCTCCCGCAACCCTAAACGGTCTCGCAGTTCCGCCTAACTCGTCCTTGAGCGCACCCCCCGCTTTGAACTCATCCACGATTGCCTGCCTGGCGTAATCGCCAGGGGTATTCCGCCAGCACGACATAAAAATCCCGACTTCGCCAGGGTGTAGGATACGATAGACTGTGAGCCAGCTGGTGCGCGCTGGAAGAGAGAGAGAGATGTAGCCCTGCCGGGCCGGCCTTGGCTTCGGCTGTTCGGGATCGTCGAGCTTGAGGTAGTAATCTATGAACTCAGTCCAAAACCGCTTGGACTGCTCTCCGAGCGCGGCGCGCTCAGGGTCAACTTCTACGGCACTATTGGGGTCTTCCACCTCGTCAAGCACGTACCCATCGGGCACCGCAACAACATTGCGGGTGATGAGAGCGGTTCGGGCCAGCACCCGGGGCGCCACCAAGCGGTCGCCGTTTGGCATAACATAGACAGGCAGTTCGACGAGTCCCAGAGAGAAGTGCAGCCCAGCGTGAAGCTGCAAGTACTCGGTTATTGCTTCCACCCCCTCCCGAATCCCATCGCCGACTATCAGGAGGAGAAATCGCCCACGCCGGAGGTTTGCGGTGAGCGAGTCGTTGAACTGCCGTTCATCGAGCTGAGGGTCAACCGACCGGACCATATCGAGCAACGGGTTGCCATCGCGCTTGAGACGATGCTTCACCTCGCGCTGTACATCAGATGAGGACCAGCGACTGAGTTCTTTGGCGTAGTCGAGAATTTGGCTCACGACCTCGCGCCGCGCCTCCGGATTGCGCCAGAGCTTGCATTCGACGAGTACAGGCAGGCCTGATGGCGTGACCATGAAATTATCGATCGAGCCGGCGGGCGTGTTCAGTTCGGTGCAAATCGGCACCGGACCCGAAAACATCGCGTCGATCTCGGCGATCGGCAAGCACGCGGGATAGTCGTGAACGAGCGCCTGGATGTAGGCCTCGCTCACCGCGTCGTCGCCGCCTTGCTGGGCGACGGGCTTTAGCGGTTCCGCGATGCCCGAACTCGAAGATAGAAGAAGCGGAGTGCTATGTTGTCTCTCCAACCCGAGAACTCCCGCCTTGTCGGTTGAAGACCCTACAGGGGGTTGAGTACTGGCGTCTTGTCCTTCTGGGTCGTTGTTAAGGCAAGCTTCGATCGACGCAAGGCGCCATCGATGCAGGCGCTGAGCCCAGACCTCCGGGAACCATACTATTTGGGCGGGCGACTCACGTCGCGCGACGTCCTGGCTCGCCGAACGCGAGTTGATTGGGAGGGGACGGGGATCATCATGACGCGAGCGGGATGATTTCGGCGGCGAACCATTGCAGGCGCTCGATGCTGTCGGCGATTGACTGGCCGCGGCAATCGAAGATCAGCTCGTGCACGCCGATCGCCGCGAATGTCCGGATGTCGCCGGCGATCTCGTCCGGGGTGCCGGAGAACGGCCGGCGGGACCCGTCCGGCGATGGGATGCCGGTGTCGTAGAGCGGCGCCTTGTAGGAGATCGTCAGCGCCGAGAAATCGCGTCCCTCGGCATCGGTGAGCCGCTTCAGCGTGTCGAGATGCGCGCGCATCTCGTCGGGCGGCAGCGGCGAGGCGGCGACCGCGCCGACCGGGTGCCACCCGTCGCCGTGCCTCGCGGTGCGCCGCAGGGCGGCTCGGGAGTGCCCGCCGACCCAGATCGGCGGGTGCGGCCTCTGCACCGGGAACGGTTCGCAGCGGATATCGGAATATCGGTAGAAGCGGCCGTCGAAGCTGGCGGGGGACAGCGACCAGAGCTGCTTGAAGATCGCGATCCACTCGTCGGTCACCGCGCCGCGGGCCTCGAATGGGGGGCTGTGCAGCGCCTCGAACTCCTCCCGCAGCCAGCCGGCGCCGATGCCCAGCGTCAGCCTGCCGCCCGACAGGACATCGAGCGACGCCGCCATCTTCGCGGTGAGCACCGGATTGCGGTAGGGCAGCACCAGCACCGAGGTGACGAGCCGCAACCGTTCGGTCGCGCCGGCCACGACGCCGAGGATCGAGAACGTCTCCAGCGCGTCTCCCGCGCTCGGGTGCTTGCCGTCGAGCGTATAGGGGTAGGTCGAGCGGCTCTCGACCGGCAGGACGATGTGGTCGGCCACCATCGCCGAATGCAGCCCCAGCCGTTCGCCCTCGCGCGCCAGGGCGAGGATGCCGTCGCGTGTCGCGGTCGGGCCGCGGGTCGGAAGGTAGAAGCCGTAGTGCATTCGAAAGGTCCGATCAGTGCATGGGGCCACCGAGCCGGCAGTCGCGGTCCCGGCGTCACACGGCATGCTTCCGTCCCGGCGGCGCGTTCGGATATCGGTACATGGCCCTTACGCCGAACGCAATGCGGCGACGACACGCGAATGCGCAACCGCGCCGCAGCCGCGCGCGGTTCGGCAATCCTCGTTGTTGGCGGGACTGCTTCGCCCTAAGGTGCCGCCGGATTTCGGAAAGCGGGAGCGGCCGGGTTGGACCAGACGGCGGCGGAGGAGGCGCGTCCGGCCGTCGCGGTGTCGCGTCGCGGCCTGGTGCTGACGGCGGCGCTGATGGCGACCTTCATGCCGGCCGTCGAAAGCACGATCGTCGCCACCGCGATGCCGACCATCGTTTCCGATCTCGGCGGTTTCAGCCTGTTCAGCTGGGTTTTCGCGGTCTACCTGCTGGCGATGGCGGTGACCGTGCCGGTCTATGGCCGTCTCGCCGATATTTACGGTCGCCGTATCGTGTTTTTTGCGGGGACCGGGATCTTTCTTGCCGGGACTACGCTGTGCGGCTTCGCCGGATCGATGACCGCGCTGATCCTGTTTCGCGCGCTGCAAGGACTCGGCGCCGGCGCCATCCAGCCGATCGCCAGCACGATCGTTGGCGACATCTACACGCCGACCGAGCGCGCCCGCGTGCAGGGATACGTGTCGAGCGTGTTCGGCGTGTCGGCAATCGCCGGGCCGCTGCTCGGCGCCTTTATCGTCGAGCACCTGCACTGGTCGCTGGTGTTTTGGGTGAACCTGCCCGTCGGCGCCGCCAGCATCGCGATGTTCGCGCGTTACCTGCGCGAGCCGCCTGGCCGTCGCGAGCATCGCATCGACTGGCTCGGGGCCGCGCTGCTGACGGTCGGGGTTGGCGCCGCGATGCTGGCGCTGGTGCAGGCGCGCGGGCTTGGTGCCGGCGGGGTCGCCGCGGTCGCCGCTCTGGCGGTTGCCACGCTGGCGCTGCTGGCGGCGCACGAGCGGCGCGTGCCGGAGCCGATCGTGCCATTCCGGCTGTGGCGCAGCCGGGTCATCGCCGCCGCCAATCTCGGCACATTCGGCACCGGCGCGGCGATGATGGGGGTCAGCGCCTTTCTGCCCGCCTATGTCCAGGGCGTGATGGGTCGCGCTCCGGCCGTTGCCGGGTTCGCGCTCGGCTGCCAGTCGGTCAGCTGGACCTTGGCGACATTTCTCGCCGCGCGACTGATGATCCACGGCTCGTACCGGCTGTCGGCCGCCTCGGGAGCGTTGGCGCTGCTGATTGGCGGGTCAATGCTGTCGCTGCTGACACCGCAGAGCAGCATAGCGCTGGCCGCCGGCGGGTCGCTGGTGATGGGCATCGGCATGGGGCTGTGCAACCCGGCCTTTCTCGTCTCGATCCAGGCCAGCGTCGGTTGGGGCCAGCGCGGGGCCGCGACCGGCGGCAACATGTTCATGCGAATGCTCGGGCAATCGACCGGCGCGGCGCTGTTCGGGGCTATCGTCAATTTCGGCGTGCACGCCCGCCTGCCTGATGCCGGCGACGCGGTCAACCGGCTGCTTGATCCGGAGTTGCGGGTCGCGCTCGGCGCCGCCGAGGAGGCTCGGCTGACCGAGGCGTTCGCCGCCGCGGTGCACAATGTCTATCTGGTCGTGATCGCGGTCGCCGCGGCGACGCTTGCCGTCGCGCTCGCGTTTCCGGCCGGGCTCGGCCCGAGAAGCGGGCGCTAGCAAGCCTGGGCTAGCACGCCTTGCCGGCTAGCGCCGACTTGTAGGCGCGGACCGCATTGGCAAAACCGATTTCGAGCGCGTCGGCGGTCAGTTCGTGACCGATCGAGGCTTCCGCAAGGTTCGGCAGCATCGCGACGAGACCCGGCAGGTTCTTCAGATTGAGGTCGTGGCCGGCATTGACGACCAGTCCGATCGCCGCGGCGCGCGACGCGGTTTCGGCGCAGGCGCGCAATTCGGCGGCGCCATTGCCGGCGCGGAAGGCAGCGGCGTAGGTGCCGGTATAGATCTCGATGCCGTCGGCGCCGGTATTGCCCAGCCGCGAGACGACACTGGGGTCGGGGTCGACAAACAGGATGATGCGGCAGCCGAGCGGCTTCAGCGCGGCGATGGCGTTCTCGACGATCGCGTCGTCGCTGCCGTCGAGCTTCCAGCCCTCATCCGAGGTGAAGGCGCCGGGCGGGTCGGGGACCAAGGTGCATTGTTCCGGACGGACTTCGCGCACAATCTCGAACAGCCGCTCGTCCGGATAGCCTTCGATGTTCAATTCGCAACCGGGCCGCCACGGACGCATGAGTTCAGCGAGAGCAGGCACGTCGCCGCGGCGGATGTGCCGTTCGTCGGGCCGCGGATGCACGGTCAGCCCGTCGGCTCCGGCATCGTGCGCGATGCGGCCAAAGCGGAGCACATCGGGGACCCCGGTGTGCCGCGAGTTGCGCAGCAGAGCGACCTTGTTGAGATTGACGCTCAGTCTGGCCATGGCCTGCCTCCATTTTCCGCGCCGCAGGCGAGAACTGCCCTCACTTGGGTGCGCGTCGCGTCGCGGCAAGGCGCCGGGCCGCTTTCGAGCTTCACCTTCGGCGCTGGGATCGATCCCGCGCCTCGCGCCGTTCGCGACGGCAGGGATGCTCACAGAGGGCAGGGCATGGACGATCGCATCGTCAAGAGTCCGCAACAAGCCAGCCAGGGTCAGAAGCCCGGGGTGACGCGCTATGTCCTAACGGTAGGGCTGGTCCTCGTTGTCATTCTATTTCTGGTGGCCTATTTCATCACGGTCTGACCAGGAGAGAACATATGGTGCTGTTGCGCTACGGCGTGGCGCTCGTGCTCGCAACCTGCGCTACAGCATGCGAGGTCGGCGCGCCGCAGCGGGCCAGCCACATCCAGAACGTCAACGCGATCAGCGACGACATCGCGGCGGTGCGGATGACCCAGTCTCCCTCCAGCGTTTCCAGCCCGAACTCCGATACCGGCTCGGTAAAGACCTACACCCCGTTGCTGGATTACCGGAACGCGCCCGAGCGATAGCCGGGAAGGCGATACGGGCGCGGCCTGATCTGGAAAAGCGCTGCTGATCCCGCTTGCGGCCGCCGCGCGGTTGGCGGAGGTTTGGGCCGATGGAACGGGATGAACTCTTTGCCAGCACCGAACGGGCGTTGAACAGCGCCGAAGCGGTGCTCCGCCAGGCGAAAGCGCGTGTCGCCGATCGGGTCGCACCCGGCGGCGCATTCGATGCCGCGCTGATCGACCGCGAGCAGATGGCGGTGCACGGGTTAGCCTGGATGGCGACCTATGTCGAGGCGCTGCGTCAAACCCGCCAATGGGCGTTGCGTCTCGCCGACGCCGGCGAGCTTGGCGAGGCCGAGCGGCTCATCCTGCGGATCGCGTTCGGCGAGTATCTCGCCCAACTCGCCGGCGGCATCGCAATGTCGCAATCGGAAATCGTCCGCCCCGGCGACCTCGGCCTCTCGGATGCTGAAATCGCGAGGCTGCGCGATGGCGACGCGGCGGTTCTGATCGCCGGGACCGGCGAGGCGCGATCGCGGCTGGCGGCGCTGCTTGCCGAGGGATCGCCGATCGCTTTCGGCCGCGTCGCGCTCGACGACCCCACGCTTGAGATAATCCGCGATCAGGTCCGCCGCTTCGCCGAGCGCGCCGTCGCGCCGTTCGCGCATGACTGGCACCGGGCCGACCGTCTCATCCCGATCGAGGTCATCGACGAATTGTCGGCAATCGGCGTCTTCGGCATGACCCTACCCGAGGAACACGGCGGTCTCGGAATGGGTAAAACCGCGATGTGCGTCGTCTCCGAGGAGCTGTCGCGCGCCTATATCGGTGTGGGCTCGCTCGGTACACGCTCGGAAATCGCCGGCGAATTGATCCGCGGCGGCGGCACAGCGGCGCAGAAAGCCCGCTTTCTGCCCGGCATCGCGTCCGGCGCGATCCTGCCGACCGCGGTGTTCACCGAGCCGAATACCGGCTCCGACCTCGCCAACGTGCAGACCCGCGCGGTGCGCGACGGCGACGTCTACCGGATTTCCGGCGCCAAGACCTGGATCACGCACGCCGCCCGCGCCGATCTGATGACCTTGCTGGCGCGCACCGGCGCACCCGATAGCGGTTATCGCGGTCTCAGCATGTTTCTCGTGCCAAAGCCGCGCGGCGACGATAACGACCCGTTTCCGGCCGAGGGGATGAGCGGCAGCGAAATCCCGGTGCTCGGCTATCGTGGCATGAAAGAGTACGAGATCGCGTTTGACGGGTTCGCGGTGCCGGCCGATTGCCTGCTCGGCGAGGTGGAAGGGCAGGGGTTTAAGCAGCTGATGGCGACCTTCGAGAGCGCCCGCGTGCAGACCGCGGCGCGCGCCATTGGCGTGGCGCAGAACGCGCTCGAACTGGGCCTCGCCTACGCCCTCGAGCGGAACCAGTTCGGGCGCAGGATCGCCGCCTTCCCGCGGGTCTCGAACAAGCTCGCGATGATGGCAGTCGAGACGATGGTGGCGCGCCAGCTGACCTATTTCGCGGCGCGCGAGAAGGATAGCGGGCGACGCTGCGATATCGAGGCCGGCATGGCGAAGCTGCTCGCCGCCCGCGTCGCCTGGGCCAACGCCGACAACGCGCTGCAGATCCATGGCGGCAACGGCTACGCGCTCGAATATCCGATCAGCCGCGTCCTGTGCGACGCGCGCATCCTGAACATTTTCGAGGGCGCCGCCGAGATCCAGGCGCAGGTCATCGCGCGCGGTCTGCTGACCGGCCGCAACTGAACGCCGGGACCGCGCATTCTTACACCTCCGTCCGGGCGCCGGTGCGGCTGGTGATCAGCCCGTAATGCTCGATGCGGCGATGCTTCTCGAAATTGAAGACCGTGCGGCGCAGATAGGTCCCGAGATCGAGGTCGAGCGTCGCCGTCATCAGCTCGTCATCCTCCGTCAAGGCAAGCGCCGCGATCTCGCCGGTCGGGGCGACAATCGCCGAGCCGCCGATCATCGCGAACCCGTCCTCGGCGCCGCATTTCGCGGCGGCCAGCACCCAGGTCGCGTTCTGGTAGGCGCCGGCCTGCAAGGACAGCAAATGGTGAAAGGTGCGCAGGTGCTCCGGCTCGCGGTGGTGGATGTTCTCGATCGGGGTGTTGTAGCCGAGCGCGACGATCTCGACCCCCTGCAACCCCATCACGCGATAGGTTTCCGGCCAGCGGCGGTCGTTGCAGATGCACATGCCGACCACCGCGTCCATAAAGCGCCAGACCCGGAACCCCTCGTTGCCGACATCGAAATAGCGCTTTTCGAGGTGTTGGAACGGCGCCTGCGGCAGGTGCTCGGAATGACCCGGCAGGTGGATTTTGCGGTATCGCCCGACGGTTCTTCCGGTCGGATCGACCAGGATCGACGTGTTGTAGTGCCGCTTCTCGCCCTTCTCCTGGGTCAGCTCGGCGTAGCCGAGATAGAAGCCGACCCCGAGTTCCCGGGCCAAATTGAATAGCGGGCGGGTCGCGATGTTCGGCATATCGCGTTCGAACCAGGCGTCGATCTCGTCCTGGTCCGTCATCCACCAGCGCGGAAAAAACGTCGTCAGCGCCAGTTCGGGAAATACCACGAACCGCGCGCCGTTGCCGTGCGCCTCGCGCAACAGCGCACAAAGCCGTTTGACGACCGCCTCGCGGCCCTCGGCGCGGTGTATCGGACCCAACTGGGCGACGGCGGCACGCAGCTTGCGCGACATCGGCTCATCTCCAAATCACGTGTGCCCCGATCATACGCGAAGATCGCGCCGGTGCCGAATTTCTCGCGATGAGGGGAGTTCATCGATTTTCCGCAATCAACCGTGGACTGCAAAACGTATCGACAGTTTCGGGAATGCAATCCGCAAGTCGCGGGTCACCGCAATGACAAGTTTAGCCGCGATTTGCGACGCGAAGCAACCGCGGGGAGCGTGCTATACAGGCAATATTCCCGACCCGGAAAGAACGAATGCGCATAGTGTGTAGATTTCGCCGTAGACCCGACCGAACCTGGGCAGGCGTTCGGCGCCCAGCTCATCGACGATACGCCCGATGATTGTCTCAGCCGCAGGTTCGTCGGTTGGCCACGATATCAGAACTTTGTTGACGCCATCCACGACGCAGCTCCCGTCGACGGGAATATCGCGGGTCGACCAGCGCGATTGCGCGGGCAGCTCGGCCACGTGCCGCCCGTTTACTTCCACCTCAACCAGTGACCCATCCGACGCCATCGGCACACGGTAGGCAAGTTTAAGGACGACGTCTTCGCCGTCCCGCGCCACGAATAGAAACAAGGATTTGTCCCAAAGCGCGGAGGTGCAGTCGCTATGCGAGCCACGGTTGTTAGGAAACGACCGGCTGGTCCATTGGCGTCCCGCAACACCAGGGACGGCGGAGTTATAGTAAAACTCCGTCAGTTCCCTCGGGGTATCGCATGGCGAATGTTGCTCCACCCGCAGCCGGTCAATCGCCGGGCCGACCTGCAGGCCTGCTTCATCCAGCGAACCCGCAACCGCCTCGCACAATGTCAAATCGAGACGTCGTACGTTGCCCGATGCGAGATAGCGAGCCGTATCCAGCTCATCAAGTTCCAGCAATTCTCGCCCCGATTTGCAAGCCATCATCGGGAGATTGCGGGTTTCATAATCGATATACCGGGTCATCAGTTCCGAACATTCGGGCCAATGCTTCAATGCCTCGTCGCACCAGTAGCGCACCACGTCAAGCCGCTGGTAGAAATGGGCGTTGTGTACGGCGGCGAGAAAGCACGCTCTTCCTTGTATTTGTTCCGATGGGGATGACCCTCGGCGAAGCAGGTCCTCCGATGATACTTTGGACTTCACCAGGATCGCCAGAGCCTCGGATGCGATCGCCGCAACCGCCAGGTTGATCCCTTCCGCCGACATATGACAGTAATCCAGAAAAATGCGCCGGTCGGGCAGCTGTCCGCCAAGATGCCGGCTAAAGATGGCGGGCAAATCCACCACAAAGCTCCCCGGCAGCGATGCCGCTTCGCGGAGCGCGTTCTGAACGACCGCGGATACGCGGGGTGACAGCGAGAACGAAGGGTCCCAGCCCTCGGCGTCGCGACAAAGCTCGAGATATTGTCGCGCGCCATCAAGATCACCGTCCGATTTGCAGCATTCGGCGAGCACGCGCAATGGCACAGAGCTTGTATTGCCGTCTAGATGCATCATTTGCTCGGCGAGTTGACGCGCGAGCGCGACATCACCTTCATGCAACGCCTGTGCGGTTCGTCGATCCAGCGCACGCCACTGTTGGTTGCGCTGTCCTGGGAGCTGCGGCACGTTTGAGGCCGGATCTTCCCAATCGGCAAGGTTAAATTCCGGGATCACCCAGATAACTTTTGTCTTACGTAAGCCGAGCACCTGGCTCACCTGAGCGATAAGGCTTCTGACCGCATGGAACCGCGCTTCGTCGAGAAAGGCCTTCATGCCGGGAATGCCATCCTGCCGCAGGATGCTCTGAACATAAGGTATGTCTCGCGAGGCAAGCTGGGGCCGCCAGTTGTTCCCCGCGAAGATCACGAGCAGATCGGGCGCCAAGGCCAGGCTCTGGCCAACACAAGCCCGCAGTTCGTAAAATGAAAGATTGGACTTTGCGAGGTCTACCACCTCGACGTTCTTGGGGCCCAATTGGGACTCGAGCATAGCCGACAATACCTTTGCCGGATTGAATTGCGGGTCATAAAAGAAGCCCCTTGCGACCGACTCTCCTAAAAGGGCGACGCGCCATTTGGTGCGTTTGGGCGCTATCTTCTCGACGTCCGCCCAGGACGACCATTCGTCGCGTTTGTCCATTCGCCGGATGAACGGCGCTCTCGCATCCCGTCCATGCCGCCGCCAAATACCAACCTCCAGAGTCTGTTCATCGCCGAGTTCGATGCGGCTGTAATCTACCGAAGGCGAGTCCTGCAGAGTTTCCGACAGAACAATCTCGCGGATCGCTCGCTTGCCGCCCGAGCGTCCAACGTGCTCCGCCGCGTTTTTTGCGAACGACTTCAGGAGTTCGTGGTCCCGGTCAATCCTTTCTTCAAAAATCGCGTAGCGGTTTTTAGCGAGAGCGCGAATATCGTAACCCAGATAAGCGATCAGCGCTTTCAACGATCGTTTCATCGGATCTTCATCGCTCCGCGGTTTGCGGCACTGATCGAATTTTGAACGAGCGGTGAGAGATGCTATAGCATCGAGTAGATATTGTAAGCCGGCGCCGGACGCCTGTAACCGCGAGAAAACCTTTGCCAATCAGCAGGAATATCGGAGCGATCTATCACAAATCTCTCCAGGACGAGCGCATCGATTTTCGAACGGCCAAAGGTCGATAAGGCGTCTATTGTCGAGCAGACGATTGGCTCGCCGCGAAGATTGAAGGAGGTATTCAGCAGAATGGGGCAACCGGTACGGCGATAAAATCGCTCAAGCAGTTCGGCGAAACGGGGATGCGTATCATGCGCCACCGTCTGAACCCGCGCCGAGCCATCGACGTGAGTGATCGCGGGGAGTCGCAACGGAGAGCGGACTTGGCAGATTTCCAGCATGAAGGGCGACGGGTGATCCAGCGCGAAATGTTCGAACGCGACTTCCTCGAGAACGGCCGGCGCAAATGGGCGAAAGGACTCTCTCTGCTTGACCACCGCGTTGATGCGGTCCTGCATTCGTGGATCACGCGGATCGGCGAGAATCGACCTCGCCCCCAGGGAGCGTGGCCCAAACTCAAGGTTTCCCGATACCCACGCGACGACTTGTCCGGCGGCCAATCGGTCGACAACGCGCTCGAGCAGCCCGGTTTCGTCACGATGATAATCCTCGTATCGTACGCCGGAGGAGTCGAGGATCCGCCGGATCTCATGGAGCGGATTTGACGGACCCAAATATACATGGCGCAGTTGTTCGTGGCAGGGCCGCGAGCCGGTCCTGCGGACATGCGCGATCGCCGCCGCGCCCAGGCACGCGCCGGCGTCGCCCGCCGCGGGCTGGACAAACAGCCGCTCGAACGGCCCTTCGTTGAGGCATCTCGAGTTGGCGACGACATTCAGGGCTACGCCGCCTGCCATGCACAGGTTTTCGCTCGGGACCGCATCGTGCAGATAGCGGATTTTATCAAGAAGAAGCTCCTCCAAGATGGTTTGGGCGCTACATGCGATATCCATATGGATTTGCGTTATCTCGGTATTCGGTGCGCGCGGCGGTGCGCCGAGCAAATCTGGAAGAGCAGCGGAGAACATCTTGTCTTCGAGGAGGAATGAAAAGTATTTCAAGTTAAGGCGGTACTGTCCGCGCGGGCCATCCTCAACCATATCGCGAACTTGCCGTATGTAAGTCGGCTGTCCATACGACGCGAGACCCATTACCTTATATTCGCCTTCATTGACCTCGAAGCCGAGATAGCCGGTAATCGCGCTATAGAACAACCCCAGTGAATGCGGGAAATCGACGTTTTCGAAACATGTGATTTCGCTTCCGGATGCCGAGTTGTACGAAGTCGTCGACCATTCGCCAACGCCATCGACGGTGAAAATTGCCGCCTCGTCGAAGCCGGAGAAGAAATATGCGCTCGCCGCGTGCGACAAATGATGGTTCACGATCTCGATCGGCCCCTCAAAGCCGGTAATCAGCCGTGTAATGTCCTCGGGGCCACTTTCGAGTATACGGCTGCGGATCGATGCGCGCCGATCGGCCGTAATTCCCGGTAGCATACCCATCCAGAGTTGACGGCCGAGTTTCAAGCGAGGGTCTTCGTAAAACGCGACACAGTCGATATCGGCGATAGTGAGGCCGGCACTGCGGAGACAATAGCGGAACGCGGTTACGGGAAAGTTTTGGTCATTCTTTATTCTGGAAAACCGTTCCTCTTCGACATCCGCGACCAGTCGGCCATTTTGCAGGAGGCAGCAAGCCGAATCGTGATAACCATAGGATATGCCGATGATGTTCATCGTGACCCCATCGGACCCGCGCGGTTCCCCGGTTGTGGTGACGACCAAAGCGGCCGAATGCTTCTGTCCGCCGAGTGAAGATGTTTAATCGGATATTTGCAAAGTCCGGTCAAGATTGGAAATGTAGATCGCGTCTGGCGTAAGCAGCGGCCAACTGAATTGCTGAGCAACACCCTGGCCGCGTGCCAGCCATTCCATCCCGGCGGCGTCGTGCAGGGTAGATATTTCGGCCCGCGAACTTCATCAGCGGTTGAGCGAGACCGGATCACGGCCAAAGATAGTCATTTCATCGGTGTGGATCGCCGGGTCGTGGCGCGCGGCACGTCGAATTCGCCGCTCGCCGCGATGCGCGCGTGGCAGGGTGCGGTACTCGATCGCGTGCCCGGTCGACAGGCCAGGCGCCGGGTTGCAGAATGAGCGCCAGTCGATACCGGGGAAAACCGCAAACCGATTAAGATGCCGCTCCGGCCCGTTGTCGTGGCGCCGATGTCTCGTTCGGCCCACGAGGGAAGTCGCCGGATTGTCCAGTACCTTCGCGCCGCTTGTCAGCCCACTCACAACTCAGTTGAACTCAAGTGAAAATCCGATGAAGGGGATCATTCTCGCCGGCGGTTCCGGTACGCGTCTCTATCCGGTGACTTTGGTTGTCAGCAAGCAGCTGCTGCCGGTGTATGACAAACCGATGATCTACTACCCGCTGACGACGCTGATGCTCGCCGGCATTCGCGATGTCCTGATCATTACCACGCCGGCCGACCGCGCGCGGTTCGAGGCGCTTCTCGGGGACGGGACGCAATGGGGGATCGCGATCACCTACGCGGAGCAGCCGCGCCCGGAAGGCCTGGCGCAGGCCTTCATCATCGGACGGGATTTCATCGGCGATTCGCCGGTTGCCCTGGTCCTTGGCGATAACCTGTTCTATGGCTCCGGTTTGAGCGACTTGCTGCAGGACGCGGCGCGACCGAGCCGGGGCGCCACCGTGTTCGCCTATCAGGTACGCAACCCGCAAGCGTATGGGGTTGTCGAGTTCGACAAGAACGGCGCCGCGATATCGATCGAGGAGAAGCCGGCGGAACCGCGCTCGCAGTGGGCCGTGACGGGGTTGTACTTCTATGACAACTGGGTCGTCGATATCGCGCGTGAGTTGAAGCCGTCGGCGCGCGGCGAACTCGAGATCACCGATCTCAACAACATGTATCTGCGGCAGGGGGTGCTGCGGGTCGCGCGCCTCGGTCGCGGTTATGCCTGGTTCGATACCGGGACCCACGACCACCTGCTGGAGGCCGCCGAATATGTTCGCACGATCGAGATGCGGCAGGGTCTGAAGATCGCCTGCGTCGAGGAAGTGGCGTATGTCATGGGCTATATCGACCGGGATCACCTGATGGCCGCGGCGCGGCGGCTCGGCAAAAGCGAATACGGCCGATACCTGGCCGCTTTGCCGGAGTAGCCGCCCGATCCGGCCGCGCCACAATCCCTAATTTTCGCCGCTTACTCGCTCGATACTTTGTGCCCGGCGAGGTGTTCGAGGACCCGCACCAGCCCGGAATGGTCCCACCCGTTGCCGCCGAGGGCGGCCGCGGCATTGAACAGTTCCTGCGTCGTCGCGGTATTCGGCAACGACAGGTTGAGCGCGCGCGCGCCGGAGAGGGCGAGGCTCAGATCCTTCTGGTGCAGTTCGATCCGGAAGCCGGGGTCGAAGGTGCGCTTGATCATGCGCTCGCCGTGCACTTCGAGGATGCGCGAGGAGGCGAACCCGCCCATCAGCGCCTGCCGCACCTTGGCCGGATCGGCGCCGGCTTTCGACGCGAACAGGAGCGCCTCGCCGACCGCCTCGATCGTCAAGGCGACGATGATCTGGTTGGCGACTTTGGTCGTTTGGCCGGCGCCGACATCGCCGACCAGCGTGATGTTCTTGCCCATCAGCTCGAATAGCGGCTTGACGCGGCTGAATGCCGCCTCCGAGCCGCCGACCATGATCGTCAGGCTCGCGGCTTTGGCGCCGACCTCGCCGCCCGATACCGGCGCATCGACATAATCGCAGCCCTTCTGCGCGATTTCGGCGGCGAACACCTTGGTCTCGATCGGCGAGATCGAACTCATGTCAATGACGGTCTTGCCCGGCGACAGCCCGGCGGCGATGCCGTCCTGGCTGAACAGCACGTCGCGCACGTCGGGCGTGTCCGGGACCATGATGATGACGATTTCGGCGTGCTCGGCGACCGCCTTCAGGCTGTCGAGCACGGTCGCGGCGTCGCGGATTTCCGGAGGCACGGTGCGCTTGCCGTAGACGAACAGGGTGTGCCCGCCATTGATCAGGTTCTGGGCCATCGGCCGGCCCATGATCCCGAGGCCGACAAAACCGATCTGCATGACTGTTCTCCGGAGCGGTTGGCGCTGTTTCCACCGCAACCTGTCATCGCGAGCGACGCGGCGCAATTCCCATCAGATCACATCCGCGGCGGCGCCCGGTTTGGTTTCCGCTGCCTGAGCGGTCCACTTTCGGAGTTCGCCGTGCGGGGCAGGTTTTGCTGCTTTTGCTGTTTCTGCAGCGAATCAGCAGCAAACGTGCGCGCAACCCCTTGCGGCGCGCCGGTTTCGCGACGGCGGGAGGAAATTCTGCAGCAAAAGAACAGCAAAATGTCTCGCCCGCCATCGCTCCGACCGGTGCCGCCGGTTATTCGATACTCCCGCAATGTGGCAAATTTTGCGTCGTTCACAGTTGGGATGGCGGTGGCAGCGCAACGGCAGACTTCCGCGCCGCAGCACAACGCCTGTTATGCTCGGAGCCGCCTGAAAATTCCCCTGTACGACCGTTGTACTACCGATTGGCGGCGTCACTCTTTCGCAGCCAGCGCCGGGAAGCCGCATCGTCCTCGGCGCGCGCCTCGACCCAGCGCTCGCCGTGCGGCGTCTCCTCGCTCTTCCAGAACGGCGCGTCGGTCTTCAGCCAGTCGATCAGGAAGTGGCAGGCGGCGAGCGCCGCCTCGCGGTGCGGCGAGGCGGTCGCGACCAGCACGATGCGGTCGCCCGGTTCGAGCCGTCCATAACGATGGACGATCAGCGAGGCGGAAAGCGGCCAGCGGCGGTTCGCCTCGTCCTCGATCTCGGCCAGCTTCTTCTCGGTCATGCCGGGATAATGTTCGAGGGTCAGCGCCGAAACGCGCTCCGGCCCGGCGATGTCCCGCACCAGCCCGACAAAACTCGCGATGCCGCCGATCGAATGGTCGCCGGCCGAGAGCCGGTCTAGTTCGCGGCCGACATCGAAATCCTCGCGCTGCACCCGGATCATCGCGGTCTCTCGTAGCTAAAAACCCCTTGGCCGGGCTTGACCCGGGCATCCATGCCCGGCGACAGACAACTCTGCGCGCCAAAAGACGGGGGTGGCCGGGTCAAGCCCGGCCACGGGGGATGTTGGGGGGCAGAAGCGAGCCGCATCGCTCAACCTCCCGTGACCGGCGGGAAAATCGCGATCTCGTCGCCGTCGCGGATCGGATGATCGCGGCCGACATAATCCTGGTTGACCGCGACCCGGACCACCGAGGGATCGCGCAGCGCCTCGGCGTAACGCGGACCGCGGCCGCGCAGCCAATCGAGCAACCCGGCGACATCGCTTACCGCGGCGGGCTTTGGCAGGTTCTCCTCGGCGTGCCCGATGCGGGTGCGCAGCCACGCGAAATAGAGGAGCTTTATTTCACCGTTCGGGACCGCCGCCGTCGCGGCGGCACGGCCGGCAGAATGCCGGCGGTCCGAATCAAGAATCGTCATCCGAACACCTCGGTAAAGGGCAGGAATTCGATCGTCGCGCCGGGGGCCAGCTCGGTTACGGTCTCATCGAGGATGGCGAACCCTTGCGACTGCACGATCGAGGACAAGATCCCGGCGCCGTCTCTCGGGAACCGGCGGGCGATCGCGGCATCTCCGCCATTCTCACTATTGGCGCGCTCGATGCTGGCGCGCAGGTATTCGCGCCGACCCGCTCGCTTGCGGTACGAGAACCCGGCCCGCACCGGCAGGGTCAGGGGCCGCGTCACCGCCGCGCCGGCGAGCCGCAGGATCAGCGGCCGGGCCAGGATCGCGAAGGTCAGCGCCGCCGCCACCGGGTTGCCCGGCAACCCGATCAGCGGCACGCCGCGCACCTGCCCGAGCGCGACCGGGCGCCCCGGCTTGATCGCCAGGCGCCAGAAATCTAGCCGCCCGAGCCGCTCGATCGCGGCCCGGACATGATCCTCGTCACCGGTCGAGACGCCGCCCGAGGTCACGATCAGGTCGTGGTCCGCGCTGATCGCTTCGAGCCGGCTTGCCAGAGCATCGGCGCGATCGGGGCAAATTCCGAGATCGTCAACCTTCGCGCCAAGACCCCGCAGCAACGCGGCCAGCATCGCCCGGTTGGCGTCGTAGATTTTTCCGGGGCCGAGCGCGGTTCCCGGCTCGCACACCTCGTCGCCGGTCGAGAGCAGCGCCGCGCGCAACGGCCGAAATACCGGCAGCGCGTCGCACCCGAGCGCCGCGGCCAGCCCGAGATCGGCCGGTCCGAGCCGCCGTCCGGCGGGCAGCGCGACGCTGTCCCGCGCGACATCCTCGCCGGCATGGCGCCGGTTGGCGCCCTTTTTGATGCCGGGCTTCAGCCGGACCGCGCCATTCTCGAAGACGCAATCCTCCTGCATCATCACCGTGTCGGCGCCGTCGGGCATCGGCGCGCCGGTAAAGATGCGGATCGCCTCTCCCGGCGCCAACGGCCGTCCGAGCGGGTGCCCGGCGGCGGCGCGCCCCGTCACCGGCAGCACGGTTTCCCGGTCCGGGAGCAGGTCGGCGTGGGCGATCGCGAAACCGTCCACGGCGCTGTTGGCGTGCGGCGGCACGGCGATCGCGGCAACCAGGTCGGTCGCCAGGATGCGCCCGCAGGCGGCGGCGAGCGGCACCGTCCCGGTCTCGACGACCGGCGTGACCCGCTTCTCGATCAGCGCGAGCGCCGCGTCCACGCCGAGCAGCGTTCCGCCGAACGCAAAGCAATCGTCACTCAGCTGCGCCATGGCCCCAGACCCAGATGATCCGAGATGAACGCCGCCACCGCCGCCGGATCGCCGAGCGGCAGGAGCGGCACCGGCGCGGCGAACGGCTCGTCGGTCGCGACCGCGACGATCCACCGGTCGGCGGGATAAAGCGGCTCCTTGCCGAGCGTCGGGCGGTGCACCTCGATTTTCGGGTGAGGATGATACTTGAACCCTTCGACGAGCAGCAGATCGACCGGGGTCATCCGCGCCACCAATTCGTCGAGGCTCGGCTCCGGGCTGTCGTGCAGCTCGTGCATCAACGCCCAGCGGCGGGACGAGGCGACCATCACCTCGCGCGCGCCGGCCTGACGGTGCCGCCATGAATCCTTGCCGGGCCGGTCGATGTCGAATTCGTGATGGGCATGCTTGATCGTGGACACGGTCAAACCGCGCGCCGTCAGCTCCGGGATGACCCCGGTCAGCAATGTGGTCTTGCCGCTGCCGCTCCACCCGGCAAGCCCGAAGATGTGCATGCTGCTCAGCTAATCAGCATTGGCGGGCAGCGCAACCACGGCAATGCTTCATGCGACCCCTTGCGGTTTGCCGTGGCGCGGGGCCGGAACACGGTTTATGTGCGCGAGCCCGGCTCGCAGATAGTCGTAGCCGGTGACCAGCGTGAGCAGCGCGGCGCCCCATAACAGCGCCGCCCCGATCTGCTCGACCGGTATGAGGGCCGGCCCGGCGCTGCCGACGATGAGGAAGCCGATCGCGGTCATCTGGATCGCCGTCTTCCATTTCGCCAGCCGCGAGACCGGCAGACCGACCCGCAGCCCGGCGAGATATTCGCGCAGTCCCGACACCAGGATTTCGCGGCACAGGATCACCAGCGCCGGCAGCAGCGCGCCCATCGGCAAGCGCTCGAACGCGGTCAGCATCAGCAAGGTCGCGGCAACCAGGAGCTTGTCGGCGATCGGGTCGAGAAAGCGGCCGAGTTCGGATTGCTGCGACCAGCGGCGGGCGACGTGCCCATCGAGCCAGTCGGTCAGCGCCGCCGTCGTGAACAGGACGCAGCCGAACCAGCGCGCCCAATCGCCGGTCACGTAGAATGTCGCGATGACGACCGGGATCGCCAGGATCCGCGACAGCGTCAACAGGTTGGGAAGACTGGTCAGCGGCACGCTGCCCTCCGGCGCGGCGGCGCCCCCGCCCCGTTTTGCCGTGTTGTCCGTGCAGGGTGGATTGGGGGCGAGTGGCAAAGCCGCATCTTAGCTACCGTCATGGAAATGATCGTAAACCTTTTTTGCGACGGTTTTGCTGATGCCGGCCACCCGCTCGATCTCGCCGAGACCGGCGCGGGCCACCGCTCGCGCCGAGCCGAAATGGTGCAGCAGGGCGTGTTTCCGCCTGGCGCCGATACCGGGGATTTCGTCGAGCGGCGAGCGTCCGATCGCCTTGGCGCGCTTGGCGCGATGCGCGCCGATCGCGAAGCGATGCGCCTCGTCGCGCAGCCGTTGCAGGAAATACAGCACCGGGTCGCGCGGCTCCAACGAAAGCGGCGGGCGGCCCGGTACGAAAAAGCGCTCGCGTCCGGCGTTGCGCTCCGGACCCTTGGCGATCGCGACGATCGGCACCCCCGCGATGCCGAGTTCGGCGAACACCTGTTGCGCCGCCATCAACTGACCCTGTCCGCCGTCGATCAGCACCAGGTCCGGCCACAAACCGCGGTCACGCTCCGGGTCCTCCTTCAGGGCGCGCCCAAAGCGGCGGCTGAACACCTCGCGCATCATCGCGTAATCGTCGCCGCGCGCGGCGGCTTCCGCGCTGCCGCCGACACCTTCACCCGCCTCCCCCGGGTCAAGCCCGGGGCCGGCACCCTCTCCCGCATTGCGGGAGAGGGGGGGACCCATCGCCTCGGCGACGGGGGGGTGAGGGTCCGATGGGTCAGTGGGTTTCGGTCCGCGGATTGTGAACTTGCGATAGGCGTTCTTCATCAATCCCTCGGGGCCGGCGACGATCATCGCGCCGACCGCGTGCGCGCCCTGGATGTGGCTGTTGTCGTAGACCTCGATCCGGTTGAGCGGGGGGTTGACCCCAAAAGCGGCCGCGACGCCGTCGAGCAGCTGGCGCTGCGAGGCGCTTTCCGCAAGGCGCCGGCCAAGCGCGTCGCGCGCGGTCGCGGCGATGCGGTCGACCAGCTTCTTCTTGTCGCCGCGTCTCGGCACCGCGAGCGTCACCCGCCCGCCGCGCAGCGACAGCGCCTCGGCCACGAGATCCTGCTCGACGAGCGGATGGCTGAGCAGGATCAAGGGCGGTTTCGGCCGGTTGTCATAGAACTGGCCGACAAACGCGGTCAGCACCTCCTCGACGCCGAGCTGGCGGTCGTGGCTCGGGAAATAGGCGCGGTTGCCCCAATTGTGGCCGCCGCGGAAGAAGAAAACCTGCACGCAGGTGTGGCCCCCGGCCTGATGCGCCGCGATCACATCGGCGTCGACGAGACCGGCGACATGGATATCCTGGTGTCCCTGCACCAGCGAGAGCGCGCGGATGCGGTCGCGGATCAGCGCCGCGGCCTCGAAATCGAGCATGTCGGCCGCCCGGTCCATCTCGGCCGCGAGCCGCTGCTGGATTTCGCTGCTGCGTCCCGACAGGAAGAGCTGGGCCTGGTCGATAAGCGCCCGGTAATCGCCGCCGCCGATCCGGCCGACGCACGGCGCGCTGCAGCGCTTGATCTGGTACAACAGGCAGGGGCGGGTGCGGTTGTTGAACACGCTGTCGCTGCACGAGCGCAGCAGAAACGCCTTCTGCAACGCGATCAGCGTGCGGTTGACCGCGCCGGCCGAGGCGAACGGCCCGAAATACGCGCCCGGCTTGTCACGGGCGCCGCGGAATTTGGTCAGCTGCGGGAAATCGTGGCCGGCGGTCAGGTGGATGAACGGAAACGACTTGTCGTCGCGCAGCAGCACGTTGTAGCGCGGCATCAGCCGCTTGATCAGATTGCATTCGAGCAGCAGCGCCTCGGCCTCGGTCGCGGTGCCGACGACCTCGAACGCCGCCGTCTCGACCACCATGCGCCGGATGCGGTTCGACAGCCCGGCCGGGTGCGTATAGTTCTGCACCCGGCTTTTCAGATTGCGCGCCTTGCCGACGTAAAGCGCGTCGCCTTTGCGGTCGAGCATGCGGTAGACGCCGGGGGTCGCCGGCACGTTGCGCAGCGCCGCGCGCAAAATCGCGACACCCCGCGAAATGCCGCCCGGCGCGTCACCCGATACGGCGGCGGCCTCGGTAGAAGCGGGTTCGACCGCGACCGGGTGCGCCCAATCGGCGACCGGCAGCAGCCCGCTCGCGATCGCCTCGGGACTGCGCCGGGGATCGAGCGGCGCCGGGTTGCGCCGGCGCTCGCGCCGGGAGGCGGACGCAACCGGTTGCGTTGTCATGAAATCTTAACGCCTCCGCAACCTAATCCACGAAAGCTGGGGATAAGTTTGTAGAAAACCAGCATCGCGGGCGGCCGCCGTCCGGCAATCGTTGACCCCGCGGGAGTTGCCCAAATTATAGGCAAAAAATCTAACCACATGGAATGATTGGTTTCTTTGACCGCCAAGTATGTCAATACCGTGGCAGCTTGTTAAATAAGTCAAAACCGAGAATGCGCGGCGGTGTCGGCGCGGGCTGTGAAAAAACCGCGAGCCGGACACGCCGGCCTTACCCGACTGCGTAGCCGACCGGCCCGTGTCCGTCCAGCTCATTCCGGTGTCGGGGCGTGCCCGCGCTGCGCCCATCCGAGATGCTCGCCGCCGTCGAGCGCGATCATTTGCCCGGTCATCGCCGGCGCGTCGAGGATGAAGCGCATCGCCGCGGCGATCTCGCGAGGGCTGGTGCCGCGGCGCAACGGCATGTTGTTGCAGCGATCGAGAAACTGCGCCGGGGTCTGGCGCGCGTTCGGCAGCGTCGGGCCGGGTCCGATCGCGTTGACGCGGATGCGCGGCGCGAGCGCCAAAGCCATCGTCCGGGTCAGCGTCCACAGCCCCATCTTGCTGACCGTGTACGACACGAAATAGGGGGTGAGGTTCCACACGCGCTCGTCGAGCAGGTTGACGACGACACCGCCGGAATCGCCGGGGAGGCTCGCCGCGTAATCCTGGATCAGCACGAACGGCGCTCGGAGATTGACGGCCAGATGCGCGTCCCAGCTCTCGCGGGTGGCGGTGGCCACCGTGTCGTTCTCGAAAATCGAGGCGTTGTTGACCAGCACCCCGATCGGTCCCAGCACCGCCGCCGCGGCTGGCAGCAGCTTGCGGACCGCAGCCTCGTCCGCGAGATCGGCCGCCAGCGCCACCGCCTTGCCGCCGCCGCGGCCGATTTCGGCGACCAGCGCCTGAGCCGCGTCGTGCGAGGAGTGGTGATGCACCGCGACGCCGTATCCGGCCTCGGCCAAACCGAGGGCGAGCGCACGGCCGATGCGGCGCGCCGCGCCGGTGACAAGCGCCGCCTTCGGGATCGGCGGGATGGGCAGCGCGCCGGTCAGTTCCCCGGGACCTGTGATCTCAGGCGCGGGCACGGCGCTGCCTGTTCGCTCCCTTGGCGCGGGCGCGCACCTTGGCCCGCACCATCTCGCGCGCCGACATGCCGGCCCGGCCCAGCGTCGAACGACCGCGCGGACCTGCGCCGGCGCCGGAACCTCCGGCAGCCGCCGGCAGGCCGAGATCGGATTGTTCGAGGCGGCGGATTTCGTCGCGCAGCCGCGCCGCTTCCTCGAATTCGAGGTCGGCGGCGGCGGCCCGCATCTGTTTTTCGAGATCGGCGACGACCGCCTTCAAATCCTTGCCCTGATAATGCGCCGCCTCGCTTTCGCCGAGGCCGACCGTGACGTGGTCCTTTTCGTAGACGCTGTCGAGAATGTCGGCGATGCCGCGCCGCACGCTTTCCGGCGTGATCCCGTGCGCCGCGTTGTAGGCCTGCTGCTTCTCGCGGCGCCGGTTGGTCTCGTCGATCGCCGCCTTCAGGCTGTCGGTCATGCGGTCGGCGTAGAGGATCGCGCGCCCCTCGATGTGGCGCGCGGCGCGGCCGATCGTCTGGATCAGCGAGGTGCGCGAGCGCAGATACCCCTCCTTGTCGGCATCGAGCACCGCGACCAGCGCGCATTCCGGGATGTCGAGCCCCTCGCGCAAGAGGTTGATGCCGATCAGCACGTCGAAGATGCCGAGGCGCAGGTCGCGGATGATCTCGATACGCTCGATCGTATCGACATCGGAGTGCATGTAGCGGACCCTGAGACCCGCCTCGTGCAGGTATTCGGTCAGGGCCTCGGCCATTTTCTTCGTCAGGGTCGTGACCAGGACGCGATGGCCCTTGGCGGCGGCGTCGCGGCACTCGGCCATCAGATCGTCGACCTGGTTTTCGGTCGGGCGGATGATGCAGGGCGGATCGACGAGGCCGGTCGGGCGGACGATCTGCTCCACAAAGACGCCGCCGGCGTGCTCCATCTCCCAGGGTCCAGGCGTGGCCGAGACAAAGATCGTCTGACCGCGATAGGCGTCCCATTCGGCGAATTTCAATGGCCGGTTGTCGGTGCAGGACGGCAGCCGGAAGCCGTATTCGGCGAGGCAGGTCTTGCGCGTCCAGTCGCCGCCGAACATGCCGCCCAATTGCGGCACCGTGACATGGCTTTCATCGACGATGACCAGCGCGTCGCGCGACATGTATTCGAAGAAGGTCGGCGGCGGCTCACCGGGTTTGCGGCCGGTCAGATAGCGCGAATAATTCTCGATGCCGGCGCACGACCCGGTCGCCTCGATCATTTCGACATCGTAGTTTGTCCGCTGTTCCAGCCGCTGCGCCTCGAGCAGCCGGCCGCCGCGGTGCAGTTCCTCGAGCCGGATTTTGAGATCGCGTTTGATCTGCTCGATGGCCTGCAAGAGCGTCGGGCGCGGCGTCACGTAATGGCTGTTGGCGTAGACCTTGATCGATTGCAGCGCGGCGGTTTTCTCTCCGGTCAGCGGGTCGAATTCGTGGATCGCCTCGATCTCGTCGCCGAACAGCGAGATGCGCCAGGCGCGGTCCTCGTAATGCGCCGGGAAGAGTTCGATCGTGTCGCCGCGCACGCGGAACGCGCCGCGCACGAAATTGTGGTCGTTGCGGCGGTATTGCAGCTCGACAAATTTCGCCAGCAGCTTTGTGCGGTTGACCCGGCCGCCCACCTCCAATGACTCGGTCATCTGCGAGTAGGTCTCGACCGAGCCGATACCGTAGATGCACGAGACGCTCGCGACGACGACGACATCGCGGCGTTCGAGGATCGCGCGGGTCGCCGAATGGCGCATCCGGTCGATCTGTTCGTTGAGCGACGATTCCTTTTCGACATAGGTGTCGGTGCGCGGAACGTAGGCTTCGGGCTGGTAGTAGTCGTAATACGAGACGAAATACTCGACGGCATTTTCCGGGAAAAAGCTCTTCATCTCCCCGTAGAGCTGCGCCGCCAAGGTCTTGTTCGGCGCCAGGATGATCGCCGGGCGGCCGGTGCGCGCGATGACATGCGCCATCGTGAAGGTTTTGCCGCTGCCGGTGACGCCGAGCAGCACCTGGTCGCGCTCGCCGCCCGAGATGCCGGCGCACAGCTCGTCGATCGCCTGCGGCTGATCGCCGGCGGGCTGGAATTCGGAGCTGAGGCGGAACGGCTTTTCGATATCGCCCAGCGGGCGTTCGATCCGGGGGCGTTCGGCGGCGAGCAGCGGCTGCATGGCACGGTAAAAATAGGCCGGTGAGCGCCGCGACGCCAGTCGTGGAATTCGGGGCCGACAATTCCCTGCTAACAGGGAAACTTTCCCTGATTTCTCAGAAATCCATTGACACGTCACTGATTTTGCGATGTTCCGGCTTGGCCGGCAGGGAAATCCGAGATGCCGATCAGGGAAGCATCAGGGAATGGGCGCGACCGGGCAAGGGAGGGCAGGGAAGGAGCATGCCAATGCCGTGTCCCATAACACCGGATAAAGGCGCTATGATGGCGTCCCCTCCGGGAGACCTCGTGTGCTTCTGGCGTTTGGCGACTATCGGCTCGACAGCGCGCGCCGCGAACTGCGCCGCGGCGGCGAGATCGTCAACCTCGAACCGAAAGCGTTCGATCTGCTGACCTACATCATGCGGCACCGCGACCGGGTGGTCAGCAAGGACGATCTGCTGCAAGAGGTTTGGGGCGGACGGATCGTCTCGGAAGCGGCGCTGACGACGCGGATCAACGCGGTACGCCGCGCGATCGGCGACGACGGTGCGGCGCAGCGTCTGGTACGCACGTTCGCGCGCAAGGGGATTCGGTTTGTCGGAGAAGTCACGCAACTGCCGGACCCGGTGACGCCGGCGGTCATTCACGTCGCCGACCCGATGGCGCTCCCGGACAAGCCGTCGATCGCGGTGCTGCCGTTTCGAAACCTGAGCGGCGACCCGGAGCAGGAATATTTTGTTGACGGGATGGTCGAGGAGATCATCACCGCCTTATCCCGCATTCGCTGGCTGTTTGTGATCGCGCGCAATTCAAGCTTTACCTACAAGGACCAAGCCGTTGATATAAAACGGGTCGGTCGCGAATTGGGGGTACGCTACGTGCTCGAAGGCTCGGTGCGGAAGGGCAGCAACCGAGTGAGGATCACGGCGCAACTGGTTGACGGCGAAACGGGTGCGCATCTCTGGGCCGACCGCTTCGACGGCCCCCTCGAAGATGTGTTCGACTTGCAAGACCGGGTAGCATCAAGCGTCGCTGGCGTCATCGAACCGGCATTGCAGGCGGCCGAGACGGCCCGTACTGCCACTCGCCCGACCAGCGATCTGACCGCCTACGATCTGTATATGCGCGCCTATGCGATGTTTCTGTCCTCTTCGAGGCAAATCCCCGAGGCGCTGCGTCTGATGGAGCAGGCGATCGAGCGCGATCCGAATTATGGGCCGGCGCTCGCCTGGGCGGCGTTCTGCTGTTACCGTCTGGTTGGTGACGGCCTCAGCAAGGACCCGGTGGCGGAGCGTCTGAAGGGCATCGTTTTTGCGAGGCGCGCCCTTGAGGTTGCCGCCGATGATCCCGGCACCCTGGCCTGCGCGGCGCATGCGTTGGCGTTTTTCGGCGAAGACATCAACGCAATGATTGCGTTGATCGACCGCGCCTTAACGCTCAACCCGAGCTACGCCCGCGGCTGGAACATCAGCGGCGCGCTCAGGCTGTGGGCCGGGCAGCCCGACATCGCGATCGAGCATCTCAAAACCGCGCTGCGCCTGAGTCCACGGGCGCGCGTCGGTGGTACCGCCCAGATGATAGGTCATGCACATTTGGTCAGCGGGCGCTTTGAAGAAGCCGTACCGTATCTGCTCCTCGGGATCCAAGAGGACCCGAGCCATACGGCGGCGTACCGCACTCTTGCCGCCTGCTATGCACATATGGGCAGGCTCGATGAGGCACGGGAAATTGTCGCACAACTACGGACAATTACTCCCGTCGTCATTCCGAACTTCCGTGTCAACCGCAATCCCACGCACCGCGAGCTGTTCCTGTCGGGTCTCCGGCTGGCGATGGGCGGGGCGGAATGACACCGACCCGCCGGCTGGCGGCGATCCTGGCGGCCGATGTCGCCGGGTATTCGCGGCTGATCGGGGCGGACGAGGAGGGCACGCTGGCGGCGCTGCGGGCGCTGCGGCGCGAGGTGGTCGATCCCGCCATCACCGAGCACCGGGGGCGGGTGGTCAAGACCACCGGCGACGGGCTGCTCGCCGAGTTTCAGAGCGTGCTCGACGCGCTGCGCTGCGCTGCTTCGGTCCAGCGCGAAATGGCCGGGCGCAACGCCGATGTCGCGGCGGGGCGGCGCATCGAGTTCCGCATCGGCGTCCACCAGGGCGACATCGTCGTCGAGGACGGCGACATATTCGGCGACGGGGTCAATGTCGCGGCGCGGCTCGAAGGGCTGGCCGAGCCGGGCGGGATCTGCGTCTCGTCCCGGGTGCAGGAGGACGCCGCCGGGAGGCTCGACCTCGCTTTCGAGGATCTCGGCGATCAGCAGCTCAAGAACATCGCGCGGCCGGTGCGGGTGT
>JBFXDF010000023.1:0-27125 GCA_050181375.1 Alphaproteobacteria bacterium | reverse complement strand
GCTCTCCGGTAATCGTCGCGGCCGGGGGATCGCCGAACTGTGCGATGACGAAGTTCGCCAACGCGGCAAGCTCGTCGTCCGACAGTCCGCCGGGCACACCCCTTGTCCCGTCGAAGCTCTGCATCAGAACGGCATCGTCGCGGATATGGCGCTCGATGCCGTTAAGAAGCGCGGCGACCAGATTGTAGGGTGTGCGGCGCCCGACAGACGAGTTGTGAAACATTGACGGGAACTCCCCATCGGATAAGCCCGCCCCCTCGGGGCCGTGACAGCTTGCGCAGGCGGCGTTATAGAGCGCGGCCCCGGGTTGCGTCGGGTGAGCAGCGTCGAAACCGGCATTCCGCATCAGCGCCGGATCGACGGTGAGCGGTTCGCCGCGCTCGCTCGCGGGCATCCGATCCAACGGATCGCGCTGACCGGGCTGGCGCAACAGCCAGTCGACAAGGGCGTGGATATCGGCGTCGGAGCTGTCCTGAAGCGCTTCGACAACGGGAGCCATCGGTCCGCCTGCCTGTCCGCGGCCGGGTGCCCTGCCATTGCGGAAATACGAGAAGAGGTCGTCGCGCGACCAGGCCCCGATGCCGCTCACCGGGTCGGGCGTGATATTCGGCGACAGCCATCGTCCGGTCAGCATGCCGGACAGCGGCGGACCGTCGGCGGGGGAGTGGCAGCCGATGCAGACGCCGTAAGGCGCGAGCCCCTGCCGTTCCTCCTCGGGGGACGCTTGCGCCTTCGCGGAAGCATCCCGAGCCACGGCGGAACCGGCTCGAGCGCGCCCGCTCGTCTCGGCCGGCTGGCTGCTCCAGACCCCCACCGCCACGCCGAGCAAAACCCCGAGGGCAACAAGGCGTCTGCTCCGGGGCGAGGCGGTCATCCGAACCGTGCTCCGACGGCCTACATGCCGCCTATGCCCGCTCGATGTGATCCGCGGTGCGCAACGCAAGCGCCACGGCGGTCAGGGTCGAGTTGCACGTCCCCACCGTCGGCATCACCCCCGTGCCCGCGATGAAGAGGTTCTCGTGGTCGTGCGTGCGGCCGAAGGCGTCGACCACCGAGTCCGTCGGATCGCGACCCATGCTCATCGTGCCGGTGATGTGGTTGTTGTTGGAATACTCCCCCTCGGGCGTATAGCGGAGGTTCGTGCCCCCCATCAGTTCCGCGATGCGCGCATACTCGCGCCGCGCCGCTTCCATCCCTTTATGCAGGTAATCGCCGAGCCGGTAGTGGATTTCCGGCTTCGGCAGACCGAGCCGATCCTTTTCGGAGCTGAGCACGACCCGGTTCTCGGGGTTCGGCAGGACCTCGGGCACGTTTTTGACGTTGCATTGATGGGCCGCCCGGTAGCGGAGCTGCCGTTCGAACTCGGCGCCGTAGACGCCCTCCTTGATCAGGTCCTCCGCCGCCGAGCGGACCTGGGAGATGTTGGTGAAGTCGAGGCGGAACGCGGCGTGCTCCGACCGGAAAGCCCCGTCGCGGAAGATGTTGATCGAGGACGGGCTCTGCGGGCCCCGCCCCAGCCACAGCTCGTCCTCCGCGTCGAAGGTCAGCGAGCTGCTTGGGTGATCGCACAGGTTCCGGCCGACCATCCCGGACGAGTTGGCGAGCCCGTTCGGGTACTTGTCGCTGGCCGACAGTAAGAGGAGCTTCGGGCTCTCGATGCCGTTGGCCGCAAGCACAAATGTCCCGCCCGCAACGCGATGGGAGGTCTTGTTCGGATCGTAATAATGCACGGCGACGATCCGTCCCGTGGGATCGTGCTCGATGCGGTAGACGACTGCGTCGGTCTGGATCTTGACGCCGGCCTTCTCGGCGGCGGCGACCGCGACGCCGCCCGTGTACTGCGCGTCGACGGGACAGATCGGCTGACAGTTGTTGGCGCCGCAGCATGCCGGTCGCCCGGCATAGGGTCGGCTGTTGCGGGCCGTCGTGTTGGACACCACGGGATAACCGCCCGGCGCGAGCCGCTCGCGGAAGCGGCGCATCGCCCACACCTCGGCGACGGGTTCCATCGGGAACGGCGTGGTGCGCGGCGAGCCGGTATTGGGTGCCCCCGAAACCCCTGTCTTTACCTCGGCCTCGTAGTACCAGGGTTCGAGGTCGTCGTAGCTGATCGGCCAGTCCTTCCCGACGCCGTAGAGCGATTTGATCCGAAAGTCGTTCGGCACGTTGCGCCACATATGGGCCGCCCAGTGCCAGGTGGTGCCGCCCAACACCCGGATGTATTCGGCCGGATAAGGATAGGGTCCGGCCTGCACGAGATAGCCGTTGCCCCGCGCCTCGGATGGGGATTCAGGCATTGCACCCTTGTCCTGATCCCTGT
Source organism: Alphaproteobacteria bacterium (assembly GCA_050181375.1). GTDB lineage: Bacteria > Pseudomonadota > Alphaproteobacteria > ATCC43930 > CGMCC-115725 > DATARH01. The sequence continues at coordinate 24,805 of JBFXDF010000023.1, read as the reverse complement.
TCGAACCCTCGGGAGGATTATAGGTCGGATGCGGCGCCCACGGCGCGGGCGGGTAAGGCGCCATCCAGTCGCCCTTGCGGGCGGCATTGCGATAATGCAGCACGAGCTGCTCGCGGGTGACGCGAGGTCCCGCCTCGAGGATCAGCACGGAGCGGCCGCCCCTGGCGAGCCGTTCCGCGGTCAGACACCCGCAAATTCCCGATCCGATCACGACGATTTCGGCCGAAAGAGCGTCCGGCATCCGGCCCTCCTAGACTGGCGGTTCCGTCCAGCTGCCGTGGGTCCCATAGCAGTAGCTCGGCGGCCTCAGGCGATCGGCGACGACTTGGTACATCAGGCTGGTTTCGAAGGTAATGCAGCGCGCGGCACCGCCCTCGCCGACGATCCCGGTATACCAGGCGGTGACGATCCCTCGCGGCAGCGCAGCCAGAGGGGAGTTCTCCGCATCGAGGATCTGCTGCAGGTGAGCCGCGTCGATCCGGCGATCGACTACCAAGGCGAGCAGTGCCCGAATGTCGGCCTCGAACTTGGGGAGATCAGCGGCAAGCGCCTCGTAGAGACGGGCGCTTTGCCCGACATCGAGCGACGAGCGCCCTGTCAGAAATTTCGAGATGTTGAGGAAGGTTTCGGGTCCGGCATCGCCGGCGGGCTGCGCAGCTCCCGGTGGAACAAACGAGGATAGACAAGCCGCGGCAATGCCCGTCAAGAGCATGCGTCGCTGGAGATCGGGGCCGCAGTCTTGACCCACGACGGCCGCTCGTGCGCGGCTCCGACCTTGCGTCATCTCGGAGTTCTCCCTGACCGCTTGGCTCCAAGGGGCGCCGCCACCGGGCAATCGTTCAGTGTTGAGATTCGCCGCCGCTCAGGACGGGAATAGGTGAATTTCATTTTTGTTATTGATGTAAAGCAATCGGCGTGCTGCAACCGTGAAACGGGTTTCATAAACCAATGTTGATTTTCGACCCCTCCCTCCGAGGCATATGTCGAATACAAATCCGATTCTAGGCCGGCGTTCGATGCCGCCCAGAGGAAACACCGGAAGCGGGCTGTGGTTCGCTGAGAGCGGGCGAAATTTTCAAGCCGAGCGATATCGCTCATGTGCGTGCGCGCATTTTTTCGATGACATCGGTTGCGCCTATCGGCTTCAACGTCCCTCGGCGTGACCCGACGACAATTTCGAGCCGGCGCTCGCGCGGCGCTGGTACAAGTGTCTTGCCGTGCACCCGACAGACCGGAAGAGACAGGCGGAACAACCGTGCACCGATCGGACGCAGACAGCGCAATCCGGACGTGCCCGTTACGGCGTACCACTCTGTCGCGCCGCGCGCTGCTGACCGGGTCGGCGGCGGCGCTGCTTGCCTGTCGCACGCGCTCGTTATGGGGACAGCAGCAAAAGGACCCGTTCGCGCTCGGCGTCGCGTCGGGCTATCCGACCCCGGACGGCGCCGTGCTGTGGACCCGGCTCGCCCCCGAACCGCTGTTTCCCGACCCGGAGCGCCCCGGCGGCATGCCGCCGACCACCGTGCCGGTCGAATGGGAAGTCGCGGCTGACCAGCGGATGCAACAGATTGTGCGACGCGGCACCGAGCATGCCGATCCGCAGTTCGCGCATTCGGTGCACGTGGAATGCCGCGGCCTCGAACCGGGACGGGAGTACTGGTACCGGTTTATCGCCGGCGGCGAGACGAGCCAAATCGGCCGGCTGCGAACCGCGCCCGCGCGCGGCGCGACGCTCGACCGGCTGCGCTTCGGGTTCGTGTCGTGCGCGCATTACGAACTCGGCTACTTCTCGGCGTATCGCCACCTCGCGGCCGAGGACCCCGACCTCATCCTGTTTCTCGGCGACTACATCTACGAATATGTCAGCGGGTGGCGGGGCACGGTGCGCCAACACAGCGACGGGGTCGAGGCAACCGACCTGCGCACCTATCGCAATCGTCACGCGCAATACAAGACCGACCCTGACCTACGGGCGCTGCACGCGGCCGTCCCGTGTCTCGCGACCTGGGACGACCACGAAGTGCAGAACGATTACGCCGACGACCGCTCGATGGCGTTTGTCGATCCACTCGACTTCCTGGCGCGCCGCGCCGCCGCCTATCAGGCCTATTGGGAGCACATGCCGCTGCCGCATTGGGCAAAGCCGCGCGGGCCAGACATGACGCTGTTCTGTCGCGCCGATTTCGGCGAGCTCGCGACGTTTCTGATCGCCGACGGGCGGCAATACCGCTCGCCGCTGGCCTGCGATGTCCCGCCGCGCGGCGGCGGCAAAGCGCTCATCGACGGCTCCTGTCCGGAGCGCCTCGACCCGCGCCGTTCCTATCTCGGCAAGGGGCAGGAAGCCTGGCTTTATCGCGAGTTCCACCGGGCGCCGGCGCGCTGGAACATCCTCGCGCAGGGACAGCTGATGACCGAGTTCAAGGAGCGCCTGCCGAGCGGACAGATGTCGCACTGGTCGGAGGACTGGAACGGCTATCCGGCCGCTCGCCAGCGGCTCCTGGGCCAGATAGTCGAAACCCGCCTCCCGAACCCGGTTGTCATCGGCGGCGATCTCCACTCCTTCTGGGCCAACGACTTGAAGCTGGATTTCGACAGCCCGGGGGCGCCGGTCATCGCCTCGGAGTTTGTCGGCACGTCCGTCACCTCGAACGGACCGCCCTACGACAAATTCGCCGGGTGGCTCGACGACAATCCGCATGTGCATTTCTTCGACAGCCGCAAGCGCGGCTATGTCAGCGCCGAGTTGCGGCCGGAGCGGCTGGAGGTCGCGTTCCGCGCTCTTGCCGACGTCCGGGACCCCGACACCACGGTATCGACACTGCGACGCTTTGTTGTCGAGGACGGACGCCCCGGACCGCGGCCGCTGTGAGGAGACGGTCCGGTGACGTGCCGGCCGGCTCGCGATATCAGCCGGATTTCAGCGTCAAATCCTCGTAGGGCGCCGTGTACGGGAACAGCGCAATCCGCCCGAAACCGGATTCGCCGACCCGCGGCCCGACGCCGTTGATAAAGGCCAGCTGCCAGATCGGTGCGTAGATCGTGCGCTCGTACACGAGCTGCTGCATCTTGTGCAGGATCGCCTCGCGCTTGCCGCGGTCAAGCTCGCGCGCCTGCTGTTTGTACATCTCGTCAATATCGGGGTAGCTGCCATAGGAGAACGGGGCGCCGCTGATGACATAGCTCTCGAACCGGCTCGCGGCGTTGCCGAAGGGGGCCGGGCCCACCTGGATCGCGTTCGAGAGCTTTTTCTCGCCCAACTCCTTGATGAAGGCGGCACGCTCGAGCGGCCGCAATTTCATCCGAATGCCGACGGCGAGCAGGTTGTCCAGTATCGCCTCGCCGAGATTGGCGTAGGACGAGTCGCAATTATAGTAACCGCCGTCGAACCCGTTCGGGAAACCCGCTTCTTTCAGGAGCGCCTTGGCTTGCGCCGGATCATATACCGGCGGCGGCGGCTGCCAGTAGAAATCGTATCCCTCGGGCACCAGCGGATTGCCGGTGATCTTCGAGTAGCCGAGGGTCAGCGCATCGTTGCTGCCCTTGCGGTCGATCGCGAGGCTCGCGGCCTTGCGCACGCGGGCGTCGTGCCATGGTGATTTCGGGTCCCACTGGTCGGGGAAATAGACACAGAACACCCCCTGCACGAGCGCCGGCTTCAAGGCCAATCCGGGCGTCTGCCGCAATTCGGCGGCAAGTTCGCCGCGGATCGAATAGGCGATATCGACCTCGCCGTTCTTCAGCGCCGCCAGCCGCGTCGCCTCGTCCGGGATGACCCGCAACGTCAGCCGCTTCACCGCCGGGGTTTTCCGCCAGTACCCGTCAAACGCCTCGAGCACCAGTTCGAGCCCCGGCTTGAACGACACGAATTTATACGGTCCGGCGCCAACCGGCGCGTTCTTGAAGGCCTCATCGCCGACCTTTTCGATATATTTTTTCGGAACGATCCACCCGGCCCCGGTCGATGTCGAATAGTAGCTCAGGAAGTCGGGCCAGGCTTCCTTGAGACTGAACCGGACACGGCGGGGATCGACGATCTCGACCGCCGCGACCCGGGCCTTGATCAACTGGCTCCCGGCGCCGTGATAGCGCTCGAAAGTGAACTTAACGTCCTCGGACGTCACCGGATCGCCATTGTGGAATTTGGCGCCGTCGCGCAGCACGAAATCGTAACTCAGACCGTCCTCGCTGACCGTCCAGGATTCGGCGAGGCTGGGCGCCAGCGCATTGCCCGGCATCGGCTTCACCATGCCGTCGTGCAGCGCGTAGAGCAGCATGAACGGCGTGATGATCCCCGTGACCTCGGCCGGGTCGAACCAGCTCGGCGCCAGCGAAACGTGCACGCCATAGGTCAGTTCACTCTTGGCCGGCGCTGCCAGCAGCGGCGATGGCGCTCCGGCGACAAGTCCGACCGCCGACAGCAGCAGCAATCGACGCCGATCCATCGCGGGCGCGCGGTCGGGGAGTACGGAGGCGGTGCCATCGCGCGGCGTGGTCATCGGGCGTTTCTCCCTTCGGCCTCGTCTCCGGCGAGGTCCGGTGGTTCAGCGTAGCCGACCACGAAACCGATGTCTCGGGAGTTGTGGAATTATCGCGCTGCCCGCTCGCAGCCGCGGTCATAAGGAAACGTTTGGCCAGGAGCAATCGCCTGCCCGAGCCCGGTCCGGGTTCGCTCAGATATCGTGCACGTCCACAATCCCCGGCAGCGATTTGACCGCGGAGCGAATGCCGGGATTGATGCGGAAGCCGCCGGGCAGCGCCAGTTCGACCTCACTTCTCGGCAGATCGAGCACGACGGTCACCCGGCCGCGCCCGCCGGCCTCGCGCGAGATCAGGCTCTTCAGCCGCGGCAACGCCTCGGCCGCGGCGACGAAGACCCGCAGCCCGGCCGCGGCATGGGCAACGACGCCGTCGACCGGCTCGATCTTCTGCGCCGTCAAGCGCAGGCTGTCCTCCTCGCGGCGCACATCGACCGTGACGATCAGCGGCTGGCCGCCATCGAGCAGCGCGCGCGATTGCGCCAGCACCTCCGAGAACACGGTCACCTCGAACGCACCGGAATTGTCCGACAGCTGGACAAAGGCAAATCGGCTGCCGCGCGCCGAGGTGCGTTCCTTGCGGCCGATCACGATCCCGGCCAGCCGGAAGCGCGTGCTGGCGTTCGCGGTCAGCGCCGCCGGCAGGTCGACCCAGCGCAGAACCCCGGCGCGCTCGAGACTTCGCCCGTACGGATCGAGCGGGTGCGCCGACAGATAAAACCCGATCGCGTCGAATTCGTGCGTCAATTTCTCGACATCGGGCCAATCCGGCACTAGCGGCAAAGACGGGCGCGCCGCGAGGCCCCCATAATCCATGCCGGCCATGCCGGCGAACAGATTTTCCTGCCGGCTCTCGCGGTCCTCGGCGGCACGGCTCGCGTGCCGCAGCAACAATTCGGCGGCGGCGAAGCTTTGCGCCCGGTTCGGGTCGAGGCAGTCGAACGCGCCGGCCTTGACGAGGCTCTCGAACTGCCGCCGGTTGAAGCTCCTGGTGTCGAGCCGCGCCGCGAAGTCGAACAAGTCGCGGAACCGGCCGTTGCGCTCGCGCTCGGCGACGATATCCGCCATCGCCTGCGCGCCGACCCCTTTGACCGCGGCCAGCGCATAGCGGATCGCCGGCGCCCCGGTCTTCGGGTCCATCTCGACCGCGAACGTGACCTCCGAGCGGTTGATGTCCGGCGGCAAGAGCTTGATGCCGAGCCGATCGAGTTCCGGACGGAAATGCGCCAGCTTGTCGGTGTTGCCGAGGTCGAGCGTCATCGAGGCGGCCATGAACTCGACCGGGTGGTTCGCCTTCAGATACGCGGTCTGGTAGGCGACCAGCGCGTAGGCCGCCGCGTGCGACTTGTTGAAGCCGTACCCGGCGAATTTCGCCATCTGGTCGAAGATCAATTCAGCGCGCGCCCGTTCGACGCCGCGCTCGGTCGCGCCGGCGACGAATTGCTGGCGCTGCGCGTCCATTTCCGACTGGATCTTCTTGCCCATCGCGCGGCGCAGCAGGTCGGCCGCGCCGAGCGAATAGCCGGCAAGCACCTGCGCGATCTGCATGACCTGTTCCTGATAGATCATGATCCCGAAGGTTTCCCTCAGGATCGGCTCCAGCAGCGGGTGCAGGTAGTCGGGCTTCTCCTCGCCGTGCTTGACTGCGATGTAGCGCGGGATGTTCTCCATCGGCCCGGGCCGGTACAGCGAGACGACCGCGATGATGTCCTCGAAGCGGTCGGGCCGCAGCTTTTTCAGCATGTCCCGCACGCCGGCGCCTTCGACCTGAAACACGCCCACCGTGTCGCCCCGCGACAAGAGATCGAAGGTGGGTCGGTCGTCGAGCGGAAGCGCGGCCAGATCAGGTTCGGCGCCGCGTTTTATCAGCAGGTCGATGCAGCGCGCCAGCACGGTCAGGGTTTTCAGGCCGAGAAAGTCGAATTTGACGAGACCGGCCAGCTCGACCCATTTCATATTGAACTGCGTCACCGGCATGTCGGAGCGCGGGTCGCGGTAGAGCGGCACGAGCTCCGACAGCGGCCGGTCGCCGATCACGACACCGGCGGCATGTGTCGAGGCGTGCCGGTACAGCCCCTCGAGGCGCAGCGCGATTTCGATCAGCCGCGCCACCGCCTCGTCGGTGTCGCGCTGCTGCTGCAATTGCGGTTCGCCGGCGATCGCCTGTTCGAGGCTGACCGGGTGCGCCGGGTTGTTCGGCACCAGCTTGCACAGCCGGTCGACCTGGCCGTACGGCATGCCGAGGACGCGGCCGACATCGCGCAGCACGGCTCGCGCCTGCAGCTTGCCGAACGTGATGATCTGCGCCACCCGGTCGCGGCCGTATTTCTGTTGGACATAGCGGATCACCTCGTCGCGCCGATCCTGGCAGAAATCGACGTCGAAATCCGGCATCGAGACGCGCTCGGGGTTGAGAAACCGCTCGAACAGGAGACCCCAGCGCAAGGGGTCGAGATCGGTGATCGTCAGCGCCCAGGCGACGACCGAGCCGGCACCCGAGCCGCGGCCCGGCCCGACCGGGATGCCCTGCCGCTTCGCCCACTGAATGAAATCGGCGACGATCAGAAAATATCCGGCGAACCCCATCTGGATGATCGTCTCAAGCTCGAACTCAAGCCTTTGGCGATAGGGTTCGGCATTGCCCGACCCGAATGCGGCCAGCCGCGCGGCGAGGCCCTCGCGCGCCGCCTCGCGCAGCGCCGTCGCCTCGTCGATCCCGCCCGCGCCGAACCCCGGCAGGATCGGATTGCGGAAACGCGGGATGAAGGCGCAGCGCTGTGCGATAACCAGCGTGTTGTCGCAGGCTTCGGGCAGGTCGGCGAACAGCGCGCGCATCTCGGCCGCCGGCCGGAAATAGTGATCCGGCGTCAGCCTCCTTCGGTCCGGATCGGCGACGACGCGGCCCTGCGCGATGCACAAAAGCGCGTCGTGCGCCTCGTGGAACTCGCGGTCGGGGAAATAGGCGTCGTTCGTCGCCACCAGCGGCACGTCGTGCGCATAGGCGAGATCGACGAGACCGTTTTCGCTGCGCGCCTCCCCCGGAATGCCATGCCGCTGGAGCTCGACATAGAGACGGCCCGGAAACGCCGCTTTCAGCGCGAGCAGCGCCGCCGCGGCGGCCTCGGCTTGGCCTTCGGCGACGAGGCGCCCAAGCGGCCCGCCGGCGCCGCCCGACAGGCAGATTAACCCCTCGCTGGCGCTAGAGAGATCATCGATTGCGACGGTCGGTTCCGCGCCCGCCTCGCCCTCCAGATAGGCGCGGCTGGTCAGGGTCATCAGATTGCGGTAGCCCGTCTCGCTCTGCGCCAGAAGAACGATGCGGTCCGGCTCGGCGGCGTGTCCGTTCCCGGCGCGCGCCACGCGGGCCGCTCCGCTCGGCGCGAGCGCGATCTCGATGCCGATGATCGGCTGAATGCCGGATTCGGCGCAGGCGCTCGCGAATTCGAGCGCGCCGAACAAATTGCCGGTATCGGTGATCGCGACCGCCGGCATCGCCTGCGCGCGGCACAGCTGCACCAATTCCTTGATCTTGATCGCGCCCGCCGACAGCGAATAGGCGCTGTGGGTGCGCAGATGAACGAAATCGGCGAGCGGCATGGGGCAACATGGCATGAGCCGGCGCGGAAATCAGCCACACATTCCCTCTCCCGCACTGCGGGAGAGGGGGAACCAAGCGCGCAGCGCTTGGTGGGTGAGGGTTTGTTGGCAGCCAGGCCCTCACCCGCCTCGCTGCGCTCGGCACCCTCTCCCGCAGTGCAGGAGAGGGTGTGGGGGCGAATCACTAGGCGGGAGTAAGGCTCCCGTCCTCCAGCGCGACGATCCGGTCGAGACGGTGGGCGAGGTCGAGATTGTGCGTCGCGATCAGGGCGGCCAGACCGGTCTCGCGCACCACAGTGATCAGCGCCTCCATGACGTGCTCGCCGGTCGTGTGATCGAGATTGCCGGTGGGTTCGTCGGCCAGGAGGATTTTCGGATCGTTGGCCAGCGCGCGCACGATCGCGACGCGCTGCTGTTCGCCGCCCGACAGTCGCGCCGGCCGGTGGTCGAGCCGCCCGGCCAGCCCGACGCGGTCCAGCAGCATTTCGGCCTTGCGGCGGGCATCGGCGCGCGGCACGGCGGCGATCATCTGCGGCAGCATGACGTTTTCGAGCGCCGAGAACTCGGGCAACAGATGATGGAACTGATAGACGAAACCGAGCGCGCGCCTTCGCAGCCGGGTGCGCTCGTCGTCGGACAGGCGGCCGCAATCGCGGCCCTCGATCAGCACCGCGCCCTCGGTCGGCTGTTCCAATAGTCCCGCGATATGCAGCAGCGTCGATTTTCCGGCGCCCGACGGCCCGACCAGCGCGACGATCTCGCCGGGCTGCAGCGCGAGGTCTACTCCGTTCAGCACCGCCAGCGCGACGCCGCCCTGCCGGAACACTTTCCGCACGCTCCGCAATTCGAGCGAGGCATCGGAGCGTTGCGGGATTTCAAAGGGCGCTTGGGCAGCGGTGGTCTCGCTCATTCGTAGCGCAGCCCCTCGACCGGATCGAGCCGGGCGGCGCGCCACGATGGGTAGAGCGTCGCGAGAAACGACAGCGCCAGCGCCATCAAAACGATCGCGGCGACCTCGTCGGGTTCGATCTGCGCCGGTATCCGCGTGAAGAAATAAATCTCGGCCGCGAACAGCTTCACTTGCAACAGATCCTGCAGGAACTGGCGGATCGCCTCGATATTCAGCGTAAAGATCACCCCGAGCGCGAACCCGGCCAGAGTGCCCACGATCCCGATGCTGGCGCCGCTCAGCATGAAGATGCGCAGGATCATGCCGCGCGACGCGCCCATCGTGCGCAGGATCGCGATGTCGCGGCCCTTGTCCTTCACCAGCATGATCATGCCGGAAATGATGTTGAACGACGCGACGAGGATGATCAGCGCCAGGATCAGAAACATCACGTTGCGCTCGATATCGACCGCGTTGACCAGCGTCGAATTGGCCTGCTGCCAATCGACGATCCGCACCCTGCCGCCGAGCGCCGCGGTAATTTCCCGGCCGACAGCCTGTACGCGATCGGGGTTTTCGACAAACACTTCGAGATCGCTGACCGCGTCGCCCATGCGGAAGAAGACCTGCGCCGAACGCAGCGGCACATAGGTGAAGCTGTTGTCGTATTCGTAGAACCCGACATTGAACAGCGCCGCCACCCGGTATGTTTTCAGCCGCGGCACCGTGCCGAACGCGGTGTCGGTACCCTCCGGCGAGATCAGCGTGATCCGGCCGCCGACCCCGACCCCGAGCCGCCGCGCCAGGCGCTCGCCGACCGCGATCTCATCGTCGCCGAATTCGGCAAGGGAGCCGGCGACGATATGATCGGCGATCAGCTTCCGCTCGCGTATGTCCTCGGGACGGATGCCGCGCACCAGCGCGCCCGACGCGCCGGCGTCCGAGGTCGCCATGACCTGTCCCTCGATCAGCGGCGTCGCGCTGACGACACCGGGCACCTGCCGCACGCGCTCCGCGGCGGCATCGTAATCGCCCAACCGAGCGCCCTCGCCATAGACCGCCATATGACCGTTAAGCCCGAGAATGCGGCCGACCAGCTCGGCGCGAAACCCGTTCATCACCGACATCACGATGATCAGCGTCGCGACCCCGAGCGCGATGCCGAGCAGCGAGAAGATCGCGATCACCGAGACAAAGCCCTCGGCCCGCCGCGCCCGCAGATAGCGGAACGCGACCATCCGCTCGAATGCGCTAAAAATCATGCGTCGACGATCACGGGCGCGCTGTCTCGGGCAGCTTCTTCAGGGCGTCCATCGCATCCTCTGTGTATGCGATGTCACCATTCCAGTAATCGACCAGCACGTCGGTGTTGATCTCGATCCATCTTCGGACCAGCGCGAACTCGTTCGCGTCGAGCCGTCCGCGAATAACGCGCGGTGCCGGGCGGAGCGCGACGGTTATCATCTCCGCGGGCCGCACGCGCGGCGACCGCGCCAGCTTGATCCGGACACCATGGCGTGCGCCGCCGCGTTGCGAAACAAACACAACAAACGGCAGCCCTGTCCGCTCCGGACGAAGATTCGCCATCTCAAAAGTCGCTTGCCCGGCGGCCGTATCGGAAGCGCCCGGCTCGCCGATGTCGTCCATCGTGGTGCGCACGTTGCGGGTGGGCATCAGGCGTACCGTCCGACCACGGCGTCGAGCGGCAGGTCCGAGCGGGCTCCGCTGCGGCGGTTTTTGCACTCGATCGTGCCGGCGGCGAGACCGCGCGGCCCCAGGATCAGCTGGTCGGGCAGGCCGATCAAATCCATCGCGGCGAACTTGGCGCCCGGCGATTCGTCGCGATCGTCGTACAGCACCTCGACCCCGGCTTGGCGCAGCCTGGCGTAGAGATCGTCGGCCGCCGCGCGGCACTTGGCGTCGCCGGGCCGCAGATTGATCAGTCCCAAACGGAACGGCGCGACGTTCTCGGGCCAGATAATGCCGGCCTCGTCGTGGTTCGCCTCGATCAGCGCGCCGACCAGCCGCGACACCCCGATCCCGTACGACCCCATTTCGAGCGCCACCTCCTCGCCGTTCGGACCCGCGACGACGGCGCCCATCGGCTGCGAGTATTTCGTGCCGAAATAGAAGGTCTGGCCCACCTCGATGCCGCGCGCGCTGACCAAGCGTTCCGGCGGGACCGGGCATGTCTCGGGTTTGTGAATTTCGTCGGTCGCCGCGTAGAGCGAGGTGAAATAATCGACTATCGACTGGACATTTGGCACATCGTCGTAACCGACATCGCGATTCTCGAAATTCAGCTCCAGGAAATCGCGATCGACATAGACCTCGCTCTCGCCGGTGTCGGCCAGGATCTGGAACTCGTGCGAGAGATCGCCGCCGATCGGGCCGGTCTCGGCGCGCATCGGGATCGCCTTCAGCCCCATCCGCGCGAAGGTGCGCAGGTAGGCGACGAACATCTTGTTGTAGGAATGGCGGGCGCCGGCCTGATCGAGGTCGAAGCTGTAATTGTCCTTCATCAGGAATTCGCGGCCGCGCATCACGCCAAAGCGCGGGCGCACCTCGTCGCGGAATTTCCATTGGATGTGGTAGAGGTTTTTCGGCAGATCGCGGTAGCTTCTGATCGCGTCGCGGACGATCGCGGTGACCTGCTCCTCGTTGGTTGGGCCGTACAGCATCTCGCGCTCGTGGCGGTCGCGGATGCGCAGCATTTCCTTGCCGTAATCGTCGTAGCGCCCGCTCTCGCGCCACAGCTCGGCCGGCTGGATCGTCGGCATCAGGATTTCCTGCGCGCCGGCGCGGTCCTGCTCCTCGCGCACGATCTGCTCGACCCGCTTCAAAACACGCAGGCCGAGCGGCAGCCAGGAATAAATTCCGGCGCTCGATTGCCGGATCATGCCGGCGCGCAGCATCAGGCGGTGCGAGACAATCTGCGCCTCGCTCGGGTTCTCGCGCAACAGCGGCAGAAAATACTGGGACAGGCGCATGATCGCTCGCCGGTTCGGGGATGGGCAGTCTACTAGCCGGCCGGCGGCGAAAAAACCAGCCGAAGCGAAAAAACCGCGTGACCCGGTGCGGCGATTTGCGTACTATGCTCCGCACGGCGCGCCCAAGCGGAACAGCTTGGCCCGAGTTTAGGGAGGTCTTCACGGTCGCGGGACGAGCGGTCCCGACAAAACAAAATCAGAAGCATCTCCTGGCAGGACCTCGGTCCTGTTTTTTTTGCGTCGCGGTTTTCTGGCTCCAAAGCGTCTGCTTCACGGCCACGCGCCGATGATCGCCTCGCCGGCCGCGGTTTCGATCTGCTCGCTGAACCGATTGCGGTACAGCGTCATCAGCGCGTCGTGCGTGCGGTCGGAGGAGCTGCAGATGGCATCGGTCGCGAGCACGACGCGAAAGCCATGATCCACCGCATCCAACACGGTCGCCAGCACGCAGACATCGGTTTCGGCTCCGGTGATCACGAGCGCGTTGGCGTGCCGCTCACGCAGCACACGCCAGATCGCCGGCTCGCTGAACGGCGAATAAACGCGCTTGTCTACCGTAACCGCGGGAGGAACAAACCGCTCGAGCGGCGGAACCAATTCGAGCAGACCGGGATCGATTCGATCCAGGGTCATCTCCGCCCAGCGGCGGTAATAGCGGCGCCATGTTCCGGGCAATTCATCGGGATGCCGCGGCGGAATGAAGCGGGTGAAGACCGTCTGCTCGGGATGCGCCTCGGCGATCCGCGCGACGACCGGCAATACCCGCTCCATCCAGGGCGTATGCCAGGGCGTTCGTTCGGCGAACAGAAGCTGCATATCGATGCAGAGATGGATCGTCCGCTCGCCCAATGGGCCATGGGGCAGCGGACCGTGGGAAAGGGGGCTCGCGTCCAACATGCCGTCGCTAACGGCGGCTTCGGTACGCCGGTTTCCCCTCGCGCCGACGGATGCGGCCGCATGCCGAACCCTCGCGGCGGGGCGGCCGTTATAATCTGGAGCAATGAGAGAAACCCGATGGCCGACGACAAGCATGAAAAACAGGCCAAGCGGCCTGTCGTAAAACGGACGGACGAGCCGGGGCCGCGTCGCATCGCCGACGAGCCGGTCGGCGATGCCGACGCGCTCGGCGCCACGGTGCAAAAACCCGTCACCGAAACCGGTCTCCCGGTCGAGGAGCAGGTCCGCAAGGAGTGGGACCCGAAAAAGGACGGCGGGCTGCCGGTTCCATTGCACGACGAGCCGCGATGAGCACGCCGATCGAGGATTACGGGATCATCGGCAACGCCTTCACGGCCGCGCTGGTATCGCGCACCGGTTCGATCGATTGGCTCTGCCTGCCGCGGTTTGATTCGGAATCGGTTTTCGCCGCGCTGCTCGGCGAGCCGAAACACGGACGCTGGCTGCTGGCGCCCAAGGACCCGGAGGCGCGGTGCTCGCGCGCCTATCGCGGTGAAACCGGCATCCTCGAAACCCGCTTCGAGACCGGCGAGGGCGCCGTGACGGTCATCGATTTCATGCCGATCACCGGCCGCGAGGATCAGGTCGACCTGATCCGCCTGGTGCGCGGCGACAAAGGCACCGTGCGGATGCGCACCGAAATCATCCTGCGCTTCAATTACGGTCGCGGCATACCGTGGGTCCGCTCGCATCTCGGCGGTCCGAGCGGCGTTGCCGGCCCGAACGCGGTGCAGTTCATCACGCCGGTGCCGCTGCACGGCACGCCGGAACTGACCACGGTCGGAGAGTTTACCGTCGCCGCCGGCGAAACCGTGCCGTTCACGATGAGCTGGCATCCCTCGCACCGCCAGGCCTACCGGTACCACGATCCCGAGGAGCAGCTGCTGAACACGCAAAACCAATGGTGCGACTGGTCGGGCCGCTGCACATTGCGAGGTCCGTGGCGCGAGGCGATCGTGCGCTCGCTGATCACGCTGAAGATGCTGATCTACCAGCCGACCGGCGGCATCGTTGCGGCGGCGACGACGTCGCTGCCGGAGGCGCTCGGCGGGGTCCGCAATTGGGATTACCGGTTCTGCTGGATCCGCGACGCGACGCTGACGCTGTACGCGCTGCTCAGCTCCGGCTACCGGGCCGAGGCGCGCGCCTGGCGTGAGTGGTTGTTGCGCGCCGTCGCGGGTCACCCGTCGGAGATGCAGATAATGTACGGCATCGCCGGCGAGCGCCGGCTGGCCGAATACGAGCTTCCCTGGCTGCCCGGTTACGAGAACAGCCGTCCGGTGCGCATCGGCAATGCCGCCTTCGAACAGCTCCAGCTCGATGTTTACGGCGAGCTGATGGATGCGCTGCATGCCTGCCACCGCTACGGCCTCGAGGACAGCCCGGTGGCGTGGAACCTGCAGAAAGCGCTTCTCGACTACCTCGAAAACATTTGGGACCGCCCGGATCGCGGGATATGGGAGATACGCGGCGAACCGCGGCAGTTCACCTTTTCGAAGATCATGTGCTGGGTCGCGTTCGACCGTGCGATCAACTCGGTCGAGCAATACGGGCTCGAGGGTCCGTCCGAGCACTGGAAGGACATCCGCGAGAGGATCTGCCGGCAGGTCCTCGACCGGGCCTATGACCCCGAGCGCAATACCTTTGTGCAGTATTACGGCGGGCGCGATCTCGACGCCTCGCTGCTGCTGATCCCGCAACTCGGCTTTCTGCCGCCCGAGGACCCGCGCGTCCGCGGCACGATCGAGGCGATCGAGCGCGAGCTGGTCTGCGATGGCTTTGTGCTTCGCTATCCGACGCGCCCCGGCCTCGACGGGCTGCCCGGCGGCGAGGGTGTGTTCCTCGCGTGCAGCTTCTGGCTGGCGAACAGCCTCAGCCTGATCGGGCGCCGCGCCGACGCTATCAAGATGTTCGAGAGGCTGCTGGCTATCCGCAACGATCTCGGGCTGCTGTCCGAGGAATACGATCCGCGTTCCGGCCGGCTGCTCGGCAATTTTCCGCAGGCCTACTCGCATATCGAAATCGTCAACACCGCGGCGCATCTCTCCGAGATCGAAAGCGCCTCGGCGGCGCGCGGCGATCCCGACGGCGATGGCGAGTAGCGATACCGGTACTCAGAGATCGGCCAGCCGCACCCAAGCCGCCAGCGCCGCGCCGACCACGAGCGCGATCGCGAGGTTGAACGGGGTCGGCTCGCCGAGCAGCAGCACGGTCAGGATCGCGACCCCGACGCCGCAGGCTATCCCGCCGACCAGCGAGGCCCGCGACCGCTTAAGCCGGGCGGGCGGCGCGCCGAGCTTGTCGACCGGCGCGGTCACGCGCTGGCCGCGACGCTGTCGGGTTCGTCCGCCTTGCCCGCGCGCTTCAGTTCGGCGCGAACGTGGCTCTTGTCGTAGCCGTTGAAAATATGCCCGAACACCCCGCGCACCAGATCGCTGGTGCCGAACAGCCAGTCCGCGAACGGATAGGTCAGGTTGAAATTGCGTTGCATCATGATCGCCTGGTTGTGGTGGGCGATATGATGGCGCCGGATCGTGTTCATCAGCGGCACGCGGCGAATGATGCGGTCGTCTTTGACATGACAACCCCAGTGGAAGAATTCGTAGTTCAGATACATGCCGACCGTCGTGCACATCAACAGCCAGCCGGCATTCGCCGACCAGAGAAAACCGAGCGCCAGGGCCGGCGGGATCGACATTGCGATAAACGTGACGAGCGCGTAGGGCGGAAAGAACGTGATCCGGTAATCGCGGGTCGTGTCGAACGCCGGTTCGGCGTCGGTAAAAAACTGGTGGTGAGCCAGCGTGTGCCGGCGATAGATCCCCATGAACCCGGCCACCGGCCGATGCATCACATAACGGTGGATCCACCACTCGAACAGGTTGCAGGCGAGGAAGACGACCGGCACGACCAGCCATTCGGCCCAACTCGGCTCGTGAATGTGCCGAATGAAATAGATCAGCGCGGCGGCGCCGATCGCGTAGATTACCATCACGTGCAGCACGCCGCTGTACCAGGGCGAGATGCGCGGCCGGTAATCGGCGCGGAATTCCGCCTGCCGCGATGACATCATGGCGATGTTTTCCTTGTCGCCGAAACCCGGAATGCCGCCCCAGAATAGCCCTCGCCGCCGCTCCGCGAAAGCAAAACCGGGGTGCTTGCCGCGGTTCGGCCGGCCGCTTTTTCCCTGTTCCGGCCGCGGTTTGCTGTTTCTGCAGGAAAAGAACAGCGAACGCGCACGCAACCCCTTACGCCGCGCGGGTTTAGCGGCGGCCGATGGCGGGTTCTGCAGCAAAGGAACAGCAGACACGCGCCCCGTTATCGCCCCGATCCGTCGCAGCCGGATTATTGATACTCCCGCAATGTGGCGAATTTCGCGTCGCCGGGTCAAATCGCGGCTCAGCGCCGATCGCCGATCTCCGATCGGGCTAATTTTCGGCGGGTTCAGCCGGCCGGGGCCCGGCCGACTACCGCGATCAGAGGATCGCGTTCATCCTCGACCCATTCGGCAAGGCGGTGCGTCTCGATATGCGCGAACCCGGCCTCGCGCAGGTACAGCTCGACAAGCCGGGCGTGGCCGGCGTCGTCCAGGCCGCGCCAGATCGCGACGGCCTTGGTCCAGAAGCAGCGGTTGGAAAAGCTGACCACGACGGGGGCGCCGGGGCGCAGCGCCCGCGCAACCTCGCGCAATACCGCCACCGGGTGCTGCAGGTACTGCACCGAGACGCAGATCGTCGCGGCGTCGATGCTGTCGTTGTCGAGCGGCAGGCGCGGGTCCTTGTTCAGGTCCTGGACGAACCAGCGGCCAAGGCGCTGGTTTGCGGCGAGTTCGGCCGCATTCAAGCCGTGGCCGATAATCTCGCCATATCCGACCTCTGGCGGCAGGTGGCTGACCCAGCTGCTCATCAGATCGAGCAGCACGCCGCCTTGCGGCAGCACGCCGCGATAAAATTCGGTCAGCGCGGCGACCGCGTGCTCGTCGATGTGATAGACGAGCCGCGGTGTCTCGTAGAACCAGGCGTCATCCTCCTCGTCGATGCGGCGGAAGGCGCCGTCCGGCAGCCCGAGATTGTCGGCCATTCGTTGCCCCCGTTCGATGCCACGCGCCGCAAGATCGTGCCGGTGCGCGTGCGGTCCCGATCGCCGCGTGTATAATGCCACAGCCGTTTGGGAAAGGCTGGTCGGGTGATGTGGCGCAAGGCCCGGCGCGGTGTTTGTGACAGAGCAGATTGACCGCGGCGCGCGGGCCGGAGATCGATGGCGATCGACACCCTGAAACTGGCGAGGAGGCTGCGTGAGGCCGGCTTCAACGAAGCCCAGGCCGAGGCGGTCGCCGACGCCGTGCGGGAAGGGGCCGAAGGCGCCGATCTTGTCACCAAGAGCGATCTCGCGCTGACCACGGCGGATTTGCGGGCGGAAATCGCCGCGCTGCGAAGCGAACTCAGGGCGGAAATCGCCGCTCTCAAAACCGAGCTGCTGACCCGCATGTTCCAGATGATCCTCGGCGCGGTCCTCGTCAACGCGATCGCGATGGCCGGGCTGATGTTCGCGTTCGCCAAGCTGCTCGGTCATTGACCGGCTTCCGCCGCGGGCATGGCGAAGGCGGAGGCCGGGGCCTATACTGCCGCGATCTCACCCAGAGGCGGGGCCACCGATGCTCGTCGAACAGATCTGGACCGCGAATGCGGGCCGCAATTTCAATTACCTGATCGCCTGCCCCGAGACCGGCGAGGCGCTGGCGGTCGACCCGCTCGACGCCGAGAAGTGCCTCGCGGCCGCCAAGCGGCGGGGCTGGACCATCAAGCAGATCCTCAACACCCATGAGCACCGCGACCACACCGGCGGCAACGACCAGATGATCGCGGCCACCGGCGCCAAGCTTCTGGCGCATGCCAACGCCAAGGACCGCATCGCCGGCATCGACCGCGGCCTGAAGGCAGGCGACGCGATCAAAATCGGCCGCACCGTCGAACTCGAATGCCTCGACACGCCGGGCCACACAATGTCGCATATCTGCGTGCTGGCGCACGGCGCGACCCGCGCTCTGTTCTGCGGCGACACGCTGTTCAACGCCGGCGCCGGCAACTGCCACAACGGCGGCCATCCGAACGAGCTGTACAACACCTTCGCGACGCAGCTGTCGAAGCTGCCGGATGACACGCTGGTCTATCCGGGTCACGACTACATCTGCAACAATCTGCGGTTTACGCTGGATCGCGAGCCTGACAACGCCAAAGCCGGTCAATTGCTGCCCGCCATGGAAAAGCAGGACACCAATCAACCGCTGGTCACGTCGTTGGGCTTGGAAAAAGAGATCAACACGTTTTTCCGCCTGACCAGCCCGTCGGTGATCCGCCGGCTGCGCGAGGCATTCCCCGATCTGCCGGACAACCCCGACCAGCGAACGGTCTTTCTGAAGCTGCGCGAATTGCGCAACAAATGGTGAGAGGCGCCCGCTGAATGGCCGTCGAGATACCTTACCGCCGCGATTTTACGTTCGAGTACGGAAGGCTCGAACCGGTCGCGCCCGGCGTGCGCCGCATCGTCGCCCGCAACCCCGGCCCGTTCACGTTCAAGGGCACCGGCACCTACGTTGTCGGCGACGGCGAGGTCGCGATCATCGATCCGGGACCCGACCTGCCCGAACACATCGGCGCGCTGCTCGCGAGCCTCGAAGGCGAACAGGTCACGCATATCCTCGTCACGCACACGCATCGCGACCACTCGCCGGCCGCCAAGGCGGTAAAGGAAGCGACCGGCGCCCCGACCTACGGGTTCGGGCCGCACGCCGGTGGCAAACGCGGCGAGGCCGGGGCCGAAGAAGGCGGCGACTGGGATTTTTCTCCCGACATCGTCGTCCATGACGGCGATTCGATCCAGGGCGGGAAATGGCGGTTCGAGGCCGTGCACACGCCCGGCCACACCTCGAACCATTTGTGCTTCGCGCTTCCCGATGCCGGCATCCTGTTCAGCGGCGATCACGTCATGGGATGGTCGACCAGCGTCGTCGCGCCTCCGGACGGCGACATGGCAGCCTATATGGGTTCGCTCGACAAGCTGCTGGCGCGGCGCGACGCGGTTTACTGGCCGACGCACGGTCCGGCGATCACCGAGCCGGACCGGCATGTCCGCGCCTTTGTCGCGCATCGCCGCGAACGCGAGAAGGGGATCGTCGAGTGCCTGGAGGCCGGCACCGGCACCGTCGAGGCGATGGTCGAGCGGCTTTACGTCGGTCTGAACCCGGCGCTCCGGCGCGCCGCCGGACGTTCGGTGCTGGCGCATCTGATCGACCTTATCGGGCGGGACATCGTCGCGGCCGACGGCACGCCCAACGTCGAGGCGCGGTATCGTCTGCGCCGCGCGTCCGGCCGGGGAGAAATGCCTACCGCCTAGAGCCTGATCGGCTCAGATCGAAACGATCCGAGCCGTGAATCAGGCTCTACATATTTGCATCGAGAGCAAGGATTCACGGGTCAGATGCTTGTATCTGACCCGATCTTGCTCTCGACGCCGCACCCGATTCGCCGCGCGAAATCGGACCGTCTGCGTCGGGGCCGAGGTTCCGGGCTGGCTTGCCGCCGGTGCTTTGGGAAATCAACCGACGGTGCTACTTGCATTGGCCGTTGGTATAAATCCCCGAGCCCCAGGAGAAAGTACATGGTGAAGTCAGCGCGGCCGTTGCTGGTTGCCGCCTTGTTAGCCTTCGTCGCGGCCTGCAGCCCGACAAAACCGGAGCCGCCGCCGGTTGCCGCGCTGCCGGAACCGCCGCCGGCGCCGATGATGGTTCCGCCGATCGCGCCCGCCCCGTCAAAGCACGTCGCCCACAGCAGCCACAAGCGGCTCAGCGCCGTCAAGAAGCACAAGCATGAGCACGCGGTCGCGTCGAAGAGCACGAAATCCGTGAAGGTCGCGAAGCACTCAAAGAAAAAGAAGAAGAATCACACGAAGGTCGCGAAGGCGTCGCACAAGCCGGCATCGACCTCGACAAAGCTCGCGTCCCGCACAAAGCCCACCTCGGCTACCGTGCCGCTCGACTCGCCGACGCCGGCAGCGCCGGTAATGCCGCCGGCGCCGATGCCTCCGGCCCCCAGCGCGTTGGCGCCAGGCATGCGTTGACGCCAGGCATGTGTTGATCGCGAGCGCGTCGGTAAGGGGTGCGGCGTCCGCCGCACCCTTTTTTGTGGCTCAGCCGAGATGCGTCAGATACTGGGCGACAAAATCGCAATCGACGTGGCGGGCGTAGGCGTCGCCGATCCGCCGCGTCACCGGTCCCGGCACCGGCCCCGGCAGAACGCGCCCGGCGATGCTGCGCACCGGGCAGATGCACAGGCTCGTCGAGGTCATGAAGATTTCGTCGGCGTTGGCCGCGTCGAACAGGTCGAGATCGGTCTCGCGGCATTCGAGACCCAGCTCCCCGCATAACGCGAACACGGTCTCGCGGCTCACCCCCGGCAATACCCAGCGCTCGTGCGGGGTCAGCACCGCGCCGTCGCGCACGACAAAAATGTTGCTGCCGATGCCCTCGGCGAGGTGGCCTTGCGCGTCGAGCAGCACCGACCACGCCTCCTTGTCCTGTGCCTTGGCCTCCAGATCGGCGGTGATCAGGTTGAGATAATTGTGCGTCTTGGCGCGTGGGCTGAGCATGTCGGGCGCGACGCGCCTGGTCGGCGGCACGACAATGTCGATGCCGTCGCGGAACAGCCGCGCCCGCGCCTTCAGCGGCAGCGGGATGCATTCGACGATGACATTGGGGCCGGTATGCTCCCAGCCCTCGTCGCCGACCGCGTCGACCCCGCGCGACACGCGTTGACCGAGCCAGTAGTCGGTGTCTTGCGTCAGGAAGTGGCGGTTGCGGTCGAGCACCTCCTCGCTGACCCGGACCATCTCGGCCGGCGCGAGGCCCGGATCGATGCGCAGATAGCGCAGCGAGCGGTAAAAGCGGTCGATATGCTCGCGGAGTTTGAACGGGCGGCCGTGAAACGTGCGCGTCATATCGAAGGCAGCGTCGCCGTATTTGAAGCCGCGGTCGCGGAACGGCAGCACCACCTCGCGCTCCGGCACGATCCGGCCGTTGAAATAGGCGACCCGTTCGTTGCCCTTGGGATTGGCGCGATCACTCATGGCGGAGCTCCGTAAGGGGCAGCGGGGGAGTGGGGTTACTGGAACAGCGGCGCGCGCGTCTCGCAGAAATCCTCGACGGCGGCGATCAGCTTGTCGGCGTCGGCTTGGTCGAGCGCGATCGACAGCGCCATCATGCCGCGTTTCGCGAACCAGACGCCGCGCGCCAAGAGGTCGAAATAAAACAGGTCGAGCAGGTCGGCATTGCCCTGCAGCGCGTCGGCCTCATTGCGGATCGGCGCATCGGTCATGTGGACGCCGATCATCGACCCCAGCCCGGTGAACTGCATCGCCAACCCGCGCCGGCGCGCGACGGCGTTCAGGCGCTCGCGCAGCCCGTCGCCGAACTCGTTGAGCGCCCGCGCGCGCTGCGGCGTGTACACCTCGGTCAGCCCGACATAGCCGGCGTTCATCGTCAGGACGTTGTTGTTGAACGTGCCGGCGTGCTGGAACCCGTCCTTGCGGCGCGGGTCGAACCACTGCATCAGCTCGGCCCGGCCGCCGAACGCGCCGAAACTCATCCCGCCGCCGACATATTTCCCGAGCGTCGTCATGTCCGGCAGGATGCCGTGCTTTTCCTGCAACCCGCCGGGCGCGAGGCGCGAGGTCATCACCTCGTCGAAAATCAGGATCGCGCCGGTCTCGCTCGCCAGCGCGCGCAGATCGGCGAGAAAATCGCGGGCGGCCGGGATGCAGCCGCTGCCGCCGAGCATCGGCTCGATCAGGATCGCGGCGATGTCCCCGGCGTGCGGCGCGACCAGCGCGCGGGTCGCTGCGATGTCGTTGTACGGCGCCACGAGAAAGTCATAGGGCGCGTTGACCGCGCTGCCCTTGCCGCGGAAGTAGAACACGCCGCCGTGATAACCGCCCTTGAACACCAGCACCTTGCCGCGGCCGGTGACCGCGCGCGCCAGCGCGACCGCCATCAGATTGGCCTCGGTGCCGCTGTTGGTGAAACGCACGAGGTCGATCGACGGGAAGCGGTCGCAGATGGCGCGGCCGAACCGCGCCTCGGCGGGACCGTGCGCGCCCATGTTCCAGCCGCCATCGAGCGCCGCGTTGAGCGCGCGGCGGATCAAGGGGTGCGAATGGCCAAACACGCCGGCGGTGAATTCGGACAGGAAATCGGCGTATTCGTGGCCGTCCGCGTCCCACAGATGCGCGCCGTCGCCGCGGACCATCGTCAGCGGGAACGGCTCGGCGTAGATCGCCGAACGCGTATTGCCGCCGGGCAGCGCGGCGCAGGCTTCCTCGTGCAGCGCCAGGCTCCTGGGGTTGCGCGCGCGGTACTGCTCCCGCGCCTCGGCGAGCGCGGCGGCAAGGTCGATATTGGCGGGACGGCTCTGGCTCATCTGCTCTCCTCGGATGCCCCGCCGGTTTTAGCACGAAGCGGGCGAGTCGGCCGCGATGTTGTAGACCGCGACGGCCTGCATCAGCCCCTTCAACGCAAGGTCGCCCACCTCCTCGAGCCGCACAATGTCCTCGACCGCGGCGGCGACCCGCCGGCTGATCAGAATCTGCCCGTCCTGGGCTTCGGCGCACAGCCGCGCCGCGAGGTTGCACACGGTGCCGATCGCCGTGTAATCGACCCGCTCGGCAAAGCCGATCTGCCCCAAGGTCGCGTAGCCGCGCGCGATCCCGGCGCCAAACCCGATCTCGCGCCCCTGGCGCCGCCACCGCGCCTGCAGCAGCGCCATCGCCGCGCGCATCGCGCTCGCCATCCGGACCGCGCGCTCGGAGGCGTCCTCCACCGGCACCGGGTCGTTGAAGAACACCATGATGCCGTCGCCCGAAAAATGGTCGAGCGTGCCCTCCGACGCGGCGACAACCGGCCCCAGCGCGCCGTGATATTCGCGCAACAGGTCGAGCACCTCCTCCGGCTCGGCGGTCTCGGCGAAGGCGGTAAACCCGCGCAGATCGCAGAACACGACGACGATGTCGCGGCGATGGGTTTCGAGGATGTTTTCGTCGCCGCGCGCCACGATCAGTTCCGCCAATTGCGGCGCGAGAAACCGCTTCAGCTTCCCGGCGCGCTCCAGTTCCGCGACCTGCGCCTGAACCCGCTCCTCCAGCTCCCGGTTCCACCCGGCGATCTCGTCGTTGCGCGCCCGCAATTCGCCGAGCAGCCGCGCATTCTCCATCGCGATGACCGCCTGGTCGGCAAAGGTGCGGACCAACTCGATTTGCCGTTCGGTAAACGGTTCAACATGGTAACGGGCCATGCAGATGACCCCGACTGGCACACCTTCGCGCAACAACGGCACACCGAGCATCGTGCGCCAGCTAGCACTCTTGGCGTCGTCCTTCAGCCCGTATAGGGGATCTATCCAGGAATCGAGAATGTGCACCGGGCGGCCCTCCAGCGCGACACGTCCGACCAGGCTGTTGTCCCCCGCAATGTGCTCGTAGGCGGCACTGATCTGAAGTTCTGCGGGGTTCAACCCGGAATGCGCTGCGAGGCGGTAGCTCGCCTCCTCCAATCGGAAAATCGTTCCACTGTCGTTCCCGCATAGCCGCATCGCGGTGTCGATCACCGTCTGTAATACCGGCTCTAACTCAAAGGTCGATTGGCTGATAACCTTGAGTACGTCGCTGATAGCCATCTGGTATTCGAGCGACTGGGTTAGATCGTCGGTGCGCGTCCGCAATTCACCCAGGAGCCGCGCGTTCTCCATCGCGATGACCGCCTGGGCAGCGAAGTTCTGCAACAGCGCAATCTGCTTGTCGGTGAACGGGCGGACCTCCTGGCGGTAAATGGTTATCGCCCCGCGAAGAGCGCCGTCCTTTTCGAGGGCGACCAGGGCACCACTGCGGATGCCGGTATTATCGACCATCTCCGTGTAGCCTTGGTGAGTCCCGTATGCCGGCTCTTTCCGGGCGTCGGCGATCCCCACGAGGTACTCGCCAGCGACGACTCGTCCTAATGGCCCGACCCCACGGGGCGGATGAATCGGACCCCGCTGCCACCACCACTCTTCAGCATGCGCAGTCGTACGCCCCGCTAACGGGTGGAAGGATTCGCCTTCATAGGCGTAAAGATGGGCATACGAGGCCTCGCACAGCCGCATTGCTCTTTCGAGCATCGCCTCGAATACCGGCGCGAGGTCACCGGGCGAGGCATTGATCACCTGCAACACTTCTGCGGTCGCGGTCTGCTGCTCCAAGGCTTCGCGCGTCTCGGTCAAGAGCCGCGCGTTCTCCATCGCGATCACCGCCTGCGCCGCGAAGTTTTCGAGCAGCGCAATCTGCTTATCGGTAAAGGGCCGCACCTCGTGTCGCTGCGCGCCGATATAGCCAAGCAGCTTCGCATCCTTGCGCAACGGCACGAATAGCGCGGTGCGTGTAAAGCCGATCTCGGCAGCCGCCCGGTGTACCTGATTATCCGGCGATGGCGATACCGCTGCCATGTCGGCGACGTGGACGACGCGCTCTCCGTGCAACAGCCGCTCCTGAGGACTGTTCGGCGCGGCCCGCCGGGGCTGGCTCAAAAGCTCAAACAGCGTCGCCGGAAGATTACGGCTCGCGACGCACCTAAAATGCTCGCCATCATACGCGGTTAAGGTCCCATGATCGATGCCACAGAGCCGCATCGCGTTTTCGAGCATCGCGTCGAACACCGGCGCGAGGTTGCCGGGCGAGGCATTGATGACCTGCAACACCTCGGCGGTCGCGGTCTGCTGCTCCAAGGCCTCGCGCGTCTCCGTCAACAGCCGCGCGTT
>JBFXDF010000022.1:0-27501 GCA_050181375.1 Alphaproteobacteria bacterium | reverse complement strand
GGGCGGGCTGATGGCCCAAGGGGGCCTGCCCTTGATTACACATCCCTTTCGGAAAGGCCAGATGACGGCCGCTTCGGGCGGAAGCGATCGCGCGGCGGCGTGTCGGGAAAGCGGCGGAGCGAGATTTCGGGCTGTCATCCGGACAATGCCGCGGGAATCGGCGCGGTGCCGCGGCGCGAAACATTCAGCCCGGCGATAACAGCCGGCGGCCCGTCCGGCAAATAAAAACTGCCACTGCGTATCCGCAAACGATCCTCGCAATTCCGAGGCCTCAAGCGATCGGCGATCGCTGCTGGAAACCCCGATTTGTACCCGCTCGGGTTCTTTATGAAAGCTTAATGGACACAGGATCGATCCTATCCGCGTCATCGGATGCTCGCCGCAA
Source organism: Alphaproteobacteria bacterium (assembly GCA_050181375.1). Lineage (GTDB taxonomy): Bacteria > Pseudomonadota > Alphaproteobacteria > ATCC43930 > CGMCC-115725 > DATARH01. Next base: position 27,116 of record JBFXDF010000022.1, on the reverse strand, counting down.
ATTGAACCGCAACGCTGCGCCGGGACGAGCGCAATTAAGGTTAATGCCAGCTATCCGAAAATGCCGATTAATCGCGCGCTCCGCAATCCTGGCGCGTGGGGCCACGGTGGACGGCTCGCGTCGCCGCAATTTCGGACTTGCGGACGCCAATCCGAGGTTCAGAAATACCGGCGCAAATTCGCGCGTATGCGGGCCAGCGGCGGTGTATTCGGATCGGCGGCCGCAAACGGCTCACCGGTGATCGTCTCGCAGCTGCGGATATACACGGCGGCGGTCTCGGCGATCACATCGCGCGGAATCGGCGGCAGCCGGTCGCGGTAGGGATCGCACCGGGCGGCCACCCAGCGCCGCAGAAAATCCTTGTCGAAGCTGTCGGGCTCCTCGCCGGCGGCAAAACGGCTCTGGTAGCTCGCGGCGAACCAGTAGCGGCTGCTGTCCGGGGTGTGGATTTCGTCGGCCAGGACAATGCGGCCGTCGCGGTCGAGCCCGAATTCGTATTTCGTGTCGACCAAAATCAGCCCCCGTCCGGCCGCGATTTCGCGTCCGCGGGCGAACAGCGCCAGCGCCGCCGCCGAGACCTCGTCCCACTGCGCCGCCGACAGCAGGCGCCGTTCGATGATTTCGGCCGGCGCGATCGGCTCGTCGTGTTCGCCGTCGCGCGCCTTTGTCGTTGGCGTCACGACCGTCTCGGGCAGTTTCTCGTTCCCGCGCAATCCGTCCGGCAAGCGCATCCCGTACATGTCGCGCCGCCCGGCCCGGTACATCGACCATATCGAGGTCGCCGTCGTCCCAGCGAGGTAGTCGCGCACGACGATTTCCACCGGCAGAATGTCGAGCCGAGTGCAGACGACGACATTCGGGTCGGGGTATTCGAGGACATGGTTGCGGCACAGATCGGCGGTGCGCTCGAACCAGAATCGGGCGGTTTGCGTCAGCACCTGCCCCTTGAACGGGATCGCCGCAATCGCGCGGTCGAAAGCGCTGAGCCGATCGGTCGCGATCAAGATGCGCCGGCCGTCCGGCAGGTCGTAATTGTCGCGCACCTTGCCCCGGTAGTGGTTCGGCAGCTCGGGGATTGTCGCATCGTCGAGGACGAAATCGACGTGGCGGGCGAGGAATTCCGGATCGACCATCAGCGAGGCTCGTACAGCTGAGCGGCGTTTCGTCCAATATAGGCCGCGTGCCCGAGCCTCGAAACGCCGCGATATCCTATGGTAAAAGCGTTTTGAGCCAGCGGAAAAGCGAGCGCTGGTCGGTATCGCGGCAGCACGGGAATGACATGAGCCGATCAACCGCCACCAGGGTGCGGGACGAACCGCACGAATTCGGGCGTCCGCCTTCCGACGCGCCGGACCGGAACCAGCGTGCGATGCCGCTGCCCGCCGGCGCTCCGGAGCCAGGCACGGCCGGTGCGGGTATCCGGATCGTCGCCTGGGGTGAATTCCTGGCGCTCGCTTTTCTGGCGATTATCGGCGCGTTTTTTGCGAGCGCCAATGCCAGCCCCGGCGATTACGCGTGCGGCATGATCCTGATCCTGGCGTCGATCGCGCTGGCATTTCTTCGGCTGAAGGCCCGGTTCGACGCGTCCGATGCAGGCGCTCCCGACAGGGATGCAGCGGATGGTTGGGCCGGCTCGCTGCTGGTGAGCGACTGGGCGAATTTGACCGTGGTTATCGTCGTGTTTGTAGTTCTCGCGCTGCTCGGGCTGTTTCTCGCCGCCGGCTTCGAGTACGGCGGGCTGCACAATGGCGGGCTCGCGCTGTTTGTCGTCAGCGGTGCCGCCATTTTCCTGAACCTGAAGCACGTTTTCGACATCCACGACCGCCGGCGCTGAGCGGGGAAGCCGTGGCGTCCGTCCTGTCGGTGCAGTCGCGCGTCGCCTACGGCCACGTTGGCAACGCCGCCTCGGTGTTTCCGCTGCAACGGCTCGGGATCGAGGCCTGGACGCTCGACACGGTGGCGTTCTCGAACCATACCGGACACGGGCGCTGGCGCGGCTCCGCGGTCACCGCTTCGCAGATCGCCGAGCTGTTCGAGGGGATCGCCGCGCTCGACGTCCTGCCGCAGATCGACGCGGTGCTGTCCGGCTATCTCGGCGACGCGGCGACCGGCCCCGTTTTGCTCGAGATCGTCGAGCGGGTGCGCGCCGCCAACCCGCGAGCATTGTTCTGCTGCGACCCGGTCATCGGCGATGTCGATACCGGCTCGTATGTGACTCCCGGCATCGCCGAGTTCTTCCGCGACCGCGCGCTGGCGCTCGCCGATATCGTGACGCCGAACCTGTTCGAGCTGGAGTACCTGACCGGCCGACGCATCGGGAGCCTTGCCGAGGCGGCGGCGGCCGTCGAGACGTTGCGGGGGCGCGGTCCTGGCATCGTGCTGCTGACCAGCCTGGCGCTGGAGCCGGGCCGGATCACGATGCTGGCGCGGGGGCCGGACGGCGCCTGGGCGGTCGAGACGCCGCATCTTCCGGTCGTGCTGAACGGCTGCGGCGATGTCACCGCGGCGCTGTTCCTCGCGCGCCTCCTGCGCGGTGAGACGCTGCCCGAGGCGCTCGCCAGCACGGCCGCGGCGATTTTCGCGGTGATCGAGACCACCGCGCGCCTTGGCCGCTACGAGCTGGCCCTCATCGCCGCCCAGGACGAGCTGGCCACGCCGTCTCGGCGGTTTGTTCCGCGTCGCCTCTAGGATTTTCGCGGCGAATGCGCCCGAGCACATAATGCGTGCGGCGTGAACGCAGCGTCGAGATCACGCTGTTGTCGTGAGTACCTCGACAACGCGACCGCCCGCCCTTGCTACATCCTGCCTGGCCGATACGACGGCCGAGCCTCTCGGCGCATTGGTGAAGAAATGCAGCCGGCGATCTCACCAGGTTTGGGTTCCTCGAAAGAGGGTTGCCGAGCTACTCGTCCGGCACTCCGGCGTTGCGCAATCCGGCAAAATAGGTATTCTCTAATAAATCGAATGTTGGGCTGTCGCCGTAATACTTTCTGGATCGAGCCCTGACAGCAGCCATGTTTTGAAAAGAGCCATCTGGCCAGAGCTTACGCGCTTGAGAAAGTTCTGCCGCGGCGCGGTCGCGGTCACCTTCGAGCCCATAAGCGGCAGCCAGACTGGAGTGGACGAATGGCAGGCTGGGATTGGTATTGCGCGCCTTTTCCAGCCATGAGACAGCTTCATCGACTTTCGATTGAAGCAAATAGACAAGCCCAATCCTGTGATAGATGGCGGCGATTTGCGGATTGAGTGGATTGAGGAGAATAGCCTTCTGTTCGAGGGAAATTACCGCGTCAAGTGCACCGGTTACCAACCTGCATTGCGCGAGAGAATGGAACGCTGCCGCCGCATTGTCGTCGCGCGCAATGATCCACTCGAACTCAGCGGCGGCCAAGGCCCACTGAGAACGAGCGCGGTAAATATCACCTTTCGCAAAGTGAGCCCCGAGATAATCCGGATCTATCGCAAGAACCTGGTTGCTCAACTGTTCAGCGCGGTCCAGGTCAGCCTGTTCAGTATCGGCGAGCCTATCAAGTACGCGGAATGTGAGAGCGCGGGCAAGACCTGCCTGCGCGTCAAGCGAGCTCGGATCGAGCGTCAAGGCCTGCTCGAACAAGCTGATCGCTTCAGAGAAGGTATCGCGGCTTTCGGGCTTTTGCAGTATCGCACGTGCCCGGAGGACGAAATCGAATGAATCGGGATTGCGGCTGGTTCGCGCTGCTTCAGTGCGCACGAGCACGAGATTGAGCGCCCCGGCAAGGTGGCTGGTAATGTCGGATTGCAGGTCGGACAGATCGGCAATATCCCGGTCGTATCGTTGGGACCAGACCATCGCTTCGGTTTCGGCATCGATCAGCCGGGTATCGACCCTGATTTGTCCTCTTAGAGGCTGAACGCTTCCTTCAAGGACATAGCGCACTCCCAGTTCCCGTCCGATTTCCTTCACGCTTTCAGGTCTATCCTTGTACTTTGAGGCAGTCGTTCGTGAGATGACGAAGCTATTGCCAATCCTGGAAAGATCGGACGTTAGGTCTTCGGTTATGCCGTCAGTCAAGTATTGCTTCTGCGGATCATTACTGAGATTGACAAACGGGAGGACGACGATTGAGAGACGGCGCGCCGCTGTCGGCGGGTCCACCGATTTTCCTTCAGCGGCCACCGTGCCGGCAACGGGTTTCGCATGTGGCCATAACCCCCAGACGATTGTACTGGCTATGATCAAGGCCAAGACGCCGAATACGAGCGTCCACCGAAGGACCGATCGCGGCTCTCTTGACCTGCTTGACCGTGGGATTTCGGCTTTTGGTGATGCCGCAAGCGCATCAGCGGTGAGAGCAAAGACCCGAACGGGGCGTGCAATGTTTTTGAATTGTTGATCGCCGAGATCGACAAAGCTCAGAGGTAGTCTTCCAGATGCGTCCTCCTGCACCCGTGCCGAGACGCAGATCCCGCCCGGCTCGGCCAACTCTTCGAGCCGCGCCGCGACATTCACCCCGTCGCCAAAGATGTCGCCGTCCTCGACGACGATGTCGCCCTGATGGATGCCGACCCGGAATTCGATCCGTCGCTCGGCCGCGACGTTCGCGTTGCGCTCGGCCATCGCACGCTGCACTTCGGCAGCGCAGCGCAGTGCGTCGAGCACGCTGTGAAACTCAACCAGCATCCCATCGCCGGTAGTCTTAACCATCCGGCCGCGATGCTCGGCGATGGCAGGATCGATCAGCTCGCGCCGCAAGGTCCGCAGCGCCGCCAGCGTGCCCTCCTCATCAGACCCGATCAGCCGCGAATACGCCGCGATGTCGGCGGCGAGGATTGCGGCGAGACGGCGCTCTACCCGTTCTCCAGCCAACACTTCCTCCCTGCGGAGGGAGTTTGATGTAACGCCAGCCCTTACTCTCGGCGAATCTTAGCGCAGCCTCGATATCTTTGTCCGGGTGAACCGGTCGCACCATGGCCTGTCTGAATAATAGACCCGGCGCTGCCACCCTAAATTAAATGCGCTTAAGCCCTATCCCTTCCGCGACCGGAACGGGTCCGGTATGGTCGCGGTTGCCGCCGGCTCATCGCGATCGGAGTCCGCCATGCTAACCACCACGAGCGACATGATCCTGCCGACCGCGATCACCGGGTCGTATCCGCGCCCGGTGTGGTACGACGTGAGCCTGCAAGGCCGCTCGTTCAAGAAGATGCTCGGCGATTCGCTGTTCCGCGAGCAGTATCTCGACGCGGTCGCCGCGATCATCAACGCCCAGGAGGCGGCCGGTCTCGACATCGTGACAGACGGCGACAGCCGGTTCGATCTCGCGGTCGGCGGCAAGTCATGGTTCTTCTATCCGCTCGAGCGGCTGGGCGGCGTCTCCGGCCACCGTGACACATCGCGCGGCTGGATGCGGCGTCAGGGCGCGGGGCTGCGTCCGGGAAAAATCCTGTGGGAGGTGCAGGAGGCCTACCAGCCCGGCGTCGTGACCGAGAAGCTGACCCGCGGCCCGCTCGAATACACCGCGATCTGGCAGGTCGCGCAGCGTCTTACGGACAAGCCGGTCAAGTTCGGCGCGATCTGCGCCCCCGGCGTCGCCAGCATGCTGTGGGACGAGCACTACCACGACGATAGGGCGCTGATCCTCGATCTCTGCGACATCATGAATGCCGAGTTCAAGGAACTGGCGGCGGCCGGCTGCCCGTTGATCCAGGTCGAGGAGCCGCGCCATCACGGCATGACGACGCTGCCCGACTGCACCGACGCCGACCTCGACTTCCAGACGCAGGCGTTCAACCGCCAGCTCGACGGCGTCGAGGCGGAAATCTGGGTGCATTGCTGCTGGGGCAACCCGAACCAACAGCGCGTCTACGACCCGGTGCCGAGCTACGAGCGCGCCCTGCCGTATCTGCTGCAACTGAACTGCGACGTGATCACGTTCGAAAGCGCGTCGACCGGCGGCAAGGACCTGCCGCTGTTCGCGAAATACCCGAGCGACAAAAAGATCGGCATCGGCGTCGTCAGCCATACCGACACGGTCGTCGAGTCGCCCGAAAAGGTCGCGAACCTGATCCGCAAGGCGCTCGAATACATCCCGAAAGAACGGCTCGTCATCACGACCGATTGCGGCTTTGGCCGCGAGGGTCTGTCGCGTCGCATCGCCTTTTACAAATGCGTCGCGCTGGTCGAGGGCACCAACATCGTGCGCCGCGAACTCGGCCTGCCCGAGGCCCGCGTGCGCGCCGCCGATCCGCGGCTCTATTTCGCGACGGCCGGCGGCGCCTAAGCTCGCCGCTTCCCGTCCGGCCGAACCGCTGCACGAAAGCCGGTTCGGCGCTTCGACCGCGCGAAATCACTCCCTGCGGCGCGGCAACGACGCGAAATTCGCCACATTGGGGGAGTATTGAAGCATCTGGCCATTGGGACGGAGCATTGGCGAGCCGGGTATTTGCTATTCTTTTTGCTGCAGAATCCAGCTTCCGCCGCCGCGAAACCCGCGCGGAGCAAGGGGTCGAGCGGGCGTTTGCTGTTGTTTTCCTGCAGAAGCAGCAAACTGCCGTTCGGCAAGCCGGCGCAAGCGGTCGCGCGCCGCATTGACGGCCGCCGCCGCCGGGCCATTGTCGCCAACGCGCGCTCCGCGGGATTTGGAGAAATCGTCGAACATGAAAGCATTCTTCCGCCGCTGTTGCCCGTCGGGGGCAGCGCTGTTGCTGCTGCTCTGGCTGTCGGCAGCAGCACAGGCGGCCGCGCCGGCACCGGCGCAACTCACGCCCCAGGACGCGCTCGAGCTGCAGCGCATCGCCGCTTATCTGAACAACATCCGCACGATGATCGCGCGGTTTCAGCAGGTCGCGAGCAACGGCGCCAGCACCGGGCGGGTGTGGGTCATGCGACCCGGCCGCATGCGGTTCGAGTATGACCCGCCCACCCAGATCGCGCTGCTGGCCGATACCCAGAGCGTCTATTATTGGGACAAGGAACTAAACCAGACCTCCAAATACGAGCTGCGGCAAACCCCGGCATGGTTTTTCCTGCGCGATCCGATCAGCTTTGGCGGCGATGTCGTGGTAACCCGATTCGAGCGCGCCGGCGGCATCATCCGCGTCACGCTGGTCGAGAGCACCCGGCCGGATGCCGGCTCCTTGACCCTGGTGTTCCGCGAAAACCCGCTCGCCTTGGTCCAATGGATCGTGGTCGATCAGCAGGGCAAGACGACGACGGTGTCGTTGTATGATACGCAATTCGGAGTGGCGCTCGACCCGGGGATGTTCCAATATGGTTCACTGTTCGCCGGATCGAAACGTTAGGCCCAACCAAAAAGAGCAAAACCAATGTCCGGTCGCAGTGTCCCGCTTATCGGCATTCCGTCCTGCGTTCGCACGATCCACGAGCGCGGTTTTCATACCGTAGCCGAAAAATATCCGGAAGCCGTCATCGAGGTGGCCGGATGCCTGCCGGTTTTGATCCCGGCGGTCGGGCCGAAAACCGATTGCACCGCGCTGCTCGATCGGCTCGACGGGTTGCTGCTGACCGGCAGCCCGTCGAATGTCGAGCCCTACCATTATGGCGGGCCGCCGAGCATGGAGGGCACGCTGCACGATCCCGACCGCGACGCGACGACCCTGCCGCTGATTCGCGAAGCGGTGCGGCGCGACATGCCGGTGCTGGCGATCTGCCGCGGCATCCAGGAGCTGAATGTCGCGCTCGGCGGCAGCTTGCATCAGCGCATTTTCGAGATGCCGGAGCGGTTCAACCATCGCCGGCGGCGGCGCGACATGACAACCGAGGAGCGCTACGCGCCCGCGCACCCGGTCGTGTTGACCGAGGGCGGCCGCTTGGCCGAACTGATCGGCACCACGGAAATCATGGTCAATTCGCTGCACGGGCAGGGCATCGACCGGCCGGCGCCGGGGCTGCTCGTCGAGGCGGTCGCGCCCGATGGGCAAATCGAGGCGGTCAGCCTGCCCGGAGCGCGCTTTGTGGTCGGCGTGCAGTGGCATCCGGAATACCGGGCCGCCGAAAATCCGATGTCGCGGGCGCTGTTCCGTGCATTTGCGCATGCCTGCCATGCAACCGAGACGCAAACTGCGGCGAACCGCCGCGCAGCTTAAGCTTGAATTTTTAAAAGTTCCCGATTTGTGCATGCAATATTTGCCGAGGACGCATGCGTTTCGTGCATCTTCTAGGATCGGGCGGGGCTAACCATCTTAGGCGCCAGAAGCGGAGAGGGCCTCGTAGCCCTCTGACAAACCGGCCCCGTCTCCCCTGCGGGTCCGGGTTTCCCCAAGCGCTTCTGACAAGCAGGCGCCCGGTCCTCCCCCCCGACCGGGCGTCTTTTGTTTGCCGATGGTTCCGGGTTGCCGGGCCGCCGCGCGCGACGCAATCTTGCCGGTCCATCATTAGAGCAATTACGCCCTTTTTGCGCGGAGCGGGACGTTGCGTCTGATCACCTGGAACATCAACTCGGTGCGGCTGCGCCTCGATCTGGTGCGCCGGCTGCTCGAAGAGCAGCAGCCCGACATCCTCTGCCTGCAGGAAACCAAGACCCCGGACGAACATTTTCCCCGCGACGAGTTCATGGCGCTCGGCTATCGCGAAATGCTCGTGCACGGCATGAAGGGCTATAACGGGGTCGCGATCCTGTCGCGGGTGCCGTTTGCCGCGTCGGCGACGCGGGCTTGGTGCGAGCGCGCCGATTGCCGTCACGCGATTGTCGAGCTGCCCGGCGCGATCGAGCTGCACAACATCTACGTCCCCGCTGGGGGCGATGTGCCCGATCCGGACGCCAACCCGAAATTCGCGCACAAGCTGCGGTTTCTCGACGAACTGACCGCTTGGTTCGGTGCCGAACGCGGCGCCGGCAACGGGCGCGCGATGATCGCGGTCGGCGACTTCAACATCGCGCCGCTCGAAACCGATGTGTGGTCGCACAAGCAGCTCCTTAGCGTCGTCAGCCACACCCCGGTCGAGGTCGATCGGCTCGGCGCGCTGCAGCAGGCCGGCGGGTTTGTCGATGCGGTGCGCCATTTCGTGCCGCCGGAGCAGCGGCTTTATACGTGGTGGAGCTATCGCAACCGCGATTGGGCGGCGAGCGACCGCGGCCGCCGGCTCGATCATGTCTGGGTCACGCCGGGCCTGGTCGGCAGCCTGTCGGCGGCGCGCGTCCACCGCGACATCCGCGGCTGGGAAAAAGGCTCCGACCACGTGCCGGTGATGATCGATTTGGCCTGACCGCAGTCAGCCCGATCGGGATCGCCTGCAGCCGATCGGAGGCCGGCTGTTCTGAAGCAGTGCTTACCGCCGAAACCGGCGATACAGGTGATAGCGCCCCGTGGCCACTCCGTCCGGCAGCTGGAGCGGCTCCAGTTCGGCGGACGCGATCGGGGGATCGCTGACCAGAATGCCGCCGCGGCACAGCAAAGGGACAATGCGGGCGGTCAGTTCGGCGGCGAGCGCCAGGTTCCCGGCGGCGTCGCCGGTGCCGACGTCGAAATGCGCCAGCGCGACCCGCCCGCCGAACCGGCCCCGCAGCTCCGGCAGGGTCTCGCGCATGTCGCCGAGGATCAGAAATTCCGGCGGCGGCACGCAGTCGGGGTGGGCCGCGACCCGCCGCTCGCAGACATAGATGTCGCGACCGGCGAACAGCGCGCGCAAATGGTCATAGGTGCGCCCGTTGCCGAGCCCCAGTTCGAGAACGATCCCGTCGATCCCGCGTATCAGGGTCGCCGCATGGTTGAGGCAGGCCCGCTGCGCTTCGAGCCGTCTGATAAAGCTGTCGAGGCGGCTCATTCGGCGGCGTTTGAGCGCAGTGTTGGCGGCGGCGTGCCTTCGCGCAATTCACGCAGCTCGGAAAGCGCCGTGCGCAGCTGCTGGTTCGTCAGTTCGAGGCGATGCGCCAGCTCGCGCATGATCGAGACGGCCATGTTCGGAAATTCCCGAACCATGCGCAGAAACGGCTCCTTGGCGATGCGCAGCGCGACCAGCCGGGTTTTCGCGCGCACCGTCGCGGTGCGCGGCACGTCGCACAGAATTGCCATTTCGCCGAGGACCTCATGCGGCCCCAATGTCGCGATCGTGACCGGCCCGGTCGGTGTCTCGACCAGGATGTCCGCCTCGCCCTCGATGATCAAAAAGGCGGCGTCGGCGGCGTCGCCCTGTTTGAACAGGGTCTTGCCGCCATCGAAGGCAACGCGCTGGCTCATAAAGGCCAGCAGCTTGAGCCGCGGCGCCTCCATGTCGGCGAAAAAGGGGATCTGCCGGAGCAGCTCGTATTCCTGTACCAGGCTCACGTCCGCCTCTCCTCCCGGTTCCGCGCTGCCGCGCCGCTTAGGGTCATTCCGCCGCCAGCAGAAGACCGGTTAATGTGTCGCGTCGATTGAGTTCGGCGAAGGTGCCTTGCTCCTGCAGCTTGCCGCCGCTCATGACCAGAACGCGGTCGAACTCGCGCGCCAAGCTGGCGCGGTGCAGCACCCAGATGAGCCCGCGTCCGGCCATATCCTGTCTGATACCCTCGCTTACCTTGCCCTGGGCTTGCCCGTCGAGAGCCGTCGTCGCCTCGTTCAGGATCAACAGATCCGGGCGTTTCAGCAAGGCGCGAGCGATCGCGGTGCGCTGCCGTTGCGAGAGCGACAGCCGCGAGCCGCCGGTACCGACTTCGTAGTTCAGCCCGATATCGACGACGGTCGCCCGCAGCGACATCGCGTTCAGCAACTCGCTGATCAGCGCCGGCACCCGAACCGGTGCGTCAGCCTCGCCGTACGCAATCTTGCCGAAAAGAATGTTGTCCTGCAGCGACGCCGAGACGTTATAGCGATCGGGATCGAAGAACTCGATCTCGCCCTTCGCTTCTTCCGGCAGGTCGCTCCGGAAGACATGCCGCGCTTCGAGCAACCGCTGCTGCATCGCCTCGTCCAGAACGTCGAGACGATGGCGCGCCACGACGACACGGAACGGCAGTGCCAACAGTTTTTCGCGCTGCGACCTGTGCAGGCCGCCTATCCCGCTGGCGTCGGCGGCGCCGAGGATGGCGGCGTATTCCGGCAGTTCGGCGGCGCTGATGAAGCTGAACTGATCGAAGAATTCGTGATCGGGCGGCAAACCGGCGAACATCTCGGTCATGGTGGCGGCGATGTGGCGGCCGGCCTCGATCAGATCCTCGGTAAGCCCGACTTTATCGAGTATGGCGCGAACGTAGGCATTGCCTGCGAGCGCGTCGAAATCGAAAACCGGGCCGATCGGGGTGCCGAACAGCAGATTCTCGGCAACGCTCGCATTCGTGTTGTAGCGTTCCGGATCGTAGGTTTCGACCAGATTGGTGATGCCTTCGCCGGCGAGGCGGTCTCGCAGAGCGCGACGCGCCTCCAGCAGGCGCTCGGTCAGCTCGGGATCCGCCCCTGCGTCGAACCGGGAACGCAGGCCGAAATTGTAGACATCGGTCTCGAAATCGAGCCGCGTCAGCAACTCGACGATGCGGGCCGTCAATTGCTCGCTGTTTTCGACCCCGGCGGCCGCGTAATCGACCCACTCGGCGCGCGGATCCAAATCGATGTTGCCGGAGCGGCGCGCCTCCATCTGCTGACGCGCCCGCCGCCGTGCCTCGGTCTCGCTATACTCGGCCGCGCGCACCGGGCAATGACGCAACGCGAGCAGCAGATTGTCGCGCAGCGTGCCGGTGAACAGGTACGGCGCTGCCGCCACATAACCGATGCGCCGTCCGACAACCGCGAGCGGCATCTCGCCGAGTTCTTGGCCGGCAATCATGATCCGGCCGCTGGTCGGCCGCATCAACCGCGCGAGCAACAGCGCCAGCTCGTTCTTGCCGCTGCCGCTTGGCCCGATCACCGCGACATGCTCATCGAGATGCATGCTGAACGTGACGGCGTCGAGGATGCGGTTGCGATCGTCTTCGGCGAGCGAAAGATTGCTGACCGCCAACTCGCCTTGGAGCCGCGGGATCTCCCCGGGCTCGCGCAGCATCAGCTCGGCGTCGGTGAGCCCGGCCGGCTGAAACTGCTCGACAATTTGGTCGTACAAAATCCGTGTCGCCTCCTTCTGCTGATAGAAATCGAGCAGCTCCTTCCACGGCGAGGCCATGTCCTTATAGGCGGCGAGCACCGCGACGAGCGCGCCGAACGACAGATTACCGCGGATCACCAGGTAACCGCCGATCGAATAGCAGAAGAACGGCGTCAGTTGCCCGATAAAATTGTTGAGGAATTTGACAAAGAACTTGCGTCTGTAGATCTCGAAGCGGATGTCGTAGATACGGCCGAGCAGCCCGGCAAAATCGGTCAGTTGCAGCTTGACCGTGTCGTTGCTGTGGATTTCGACAATTCCGGCGGCCGATTCCTGGATGCGGTCGGCGACAATTCGCTGGGTGCGCACGCGCTGTTTCGAGAGCTGGTTCACCTTCCGCTGCAATTTCGGGATGATATATCCCTGAAACGGATAGAGTGCGATGGCGGCCAGGCCGAGCACCGGGTCCTGCACGAACATGAAGAAGATGATCGTCAGCAGCGTGCCGCCCTGAAACGCCGGCAGCGCCAGCGCATCGCCGATAAATCCACCGAGCGACTCGGATTCGGCCGTTACCATCGGGATGATCTGGGCCGCCGACGTCTTGTGGAAATGGGTCAGCGGAAAACGCAGCAGGCGGAGATAAAGCTGGTAGCGGAAGCGCCGCAGCATCCGCTCTCCGAGCTGCCCCTTGTACGTGTTGATGCAGTATTTGAAGCCGCCGTTGATCAGCACGGTCAGCAGAAACGCGCCGCACAGCAGCATCAGATACGGAACCCGATCGAATTCGATGCCGAACAGGTATTGCGGGAATTTGGCGTCGGCGCGGATCGCGTGATTGACGATCGTTTTTGGCAGATCGAGCGAGATGTAAAGAAACGGGAAGGAAGCAAGCGTCATCGACAGCGCGATCAGCTGCGAGCGCCAGCTATGTTTTACGATAAAACGCCAGATCGACGGTTCGAGGTCGGACGATGCAGCGCCCGGTTCGACCGCCTCCGTCGCGGAGCGGCGCCAGCGCGGCAGGCGGAACCAGCCGGAAGCCGGCACCTCCTCGCTGGTCGTGGCGACCGCCGCCATCGTTTTCATCACCCTTTTCCCGCCGAAACTATGTTTCGCGAACACCGGCGCCGCGTGGCATACTGCGAACGGCGGGCACGCATGGAGGGGTCGTTTGGTCAACCGCCGCGACCATAAGCGTATCCTGATCTACAGCCACGATACGTTCGGCCTTGGCCATCTGCGCCGCTGCCGGGCGATCGCCCATTCGCTGGTCGACGCAGATTCCTCCCTTTCGGTCCTCATCCTATCGGGATCGCCGATCATCGGCAGCTTCGATTTCCGCTCGCGCGTCGATTTCGTGCGCGTCCCCGGCGTCATCAAGCTGCGCAACGGCGAATATGTATCGCTCAGCCTGCATATCGACATTGAGGAGACGCTGGCGATGCGCTCCTCGATTATCCGCCATACAGCCGATATTTTCGATCCCGACATCCTGATCGTCGACAAGGAACCGCTGGGGCTGCGCGGCGAAGTGCGGCCGACGCTCGATCTGCTGCGGGCGCGCGGGGTGCCGCTGGTGCTTGGCCTGCGCGACGTGATGGACGACCCGACCGCGCTCGAAAGCGAATGGGAGCGCAAGAACGCCGTACCGGCGCTGCGGGATTATTACGACGAGATCTGGGTGTATGGGCTGCCGCAGATTTGCGATCCGTTGGCGGGCCTTGATCTGCCCGCGAGCGTGCGCCGGCGCATGGTTTATACGGGGTATCTGCGGCGAACCGCGGCCGCCGGTGCGGCGCATCACCGCGATCTGCCGGATGGCGAATTCCTGCTGGTCACCGCGGGCGGCGGCGGCGACGGTGACGGTCTGATCGATTGGGTGCTCGCCGCCTACGAGCACGACGCCGGAGCCTTGCCGCCAGCCGTGCTGGTGTTCGGCCCCTTCATGCTGCCCGACCGACAGGCCGCGTTCGCCGCGCGTGCCGCGCTTCTGCCGGGCGTGCGCACGCTGATTTTCGACGCACGGCTCGAGGGGCTGATCGCGCGCGCCGGCGGTATCGTCGCAATGGGCGGCTACAACACGTTTTGCGAAATACTGTCGTTCGACAAGCCGGCGCTGATCGTGCCGCGGACGACGCCGCGGCTGGAACAACACATCCGGGCGCGCCGCGCCGCGGAACTCGGGCTGATCGCGAAGCTGCCGGACGACGAGGGTCGCGATCCGCGGACCATGGCGGCGGCGCTGCGGCGCTTGCCGCAGCAGCCGCGTCCGTCGACGGTCGTCATCCCCGGTCTGCTCGACGGGATGGAATCGGTCAACCGGCTGGCGCTGAAATGGCTCGCGCCAGGGCGCCCGGCGCGCTGGCCGCGGCGCGGCGCCGCGACGGGCAACGGGTCGCGCACCGCATGACCGATCCCGCCCGCGTGCCGGCTTCTCACGCCCGCGTCGCGTTCGTGCTGAAAGGCTACCCGCGCCTGTCGGAGACTTTTATCGCGCAGGAGATCGCGGCGCTCGAGCAGCGCGGCCTCGATATCGTGATCGTGTCGTTGCGGCACCCGACCGACCGCGCGCGCCATCCGCTGCACGACCGGATCCGCGCACCGGTACTTTATCTGCCCGAATATCTGAAAGACGAGCCGCGCCGGGTGCTTGCCGGCTGGCGCAAGGCTCGGGGGCTGCCGGACTATCGGTCGGCGCGGCGCGCGTGGGTCGCCGATTTTACGCGCGATCCGACGCCGAACCGCATCCGGCGCTGGGGGCAGGCGCTGGTCCTCGCGGCCGAACTGCCGTCCGAAATAGGCCACCTGCACGCCCATTTTCTGCACACCCCGGCTTCGGTCGCGCGTTATGCGGCAATGCTGCGCGGTCTCCGCTGGTCCGTGTCGGCGCACGCCAAGGACATCTGGACCATCCCCGACTGGGAGAAGCGCGGCAAGCTCGCCTCGGCGGCATGGGCCGTGACCTGCACCCGAGATGGCCGCGATCACCTCGCCGCGCTGGCACCGCCGTCCAAGCGCGTCGACCTTGTCTATCACGGGGTGGATTTCGTTCGCTTTCCGCCGCAGCGGCGCGCAGCGGAGACAAGCGACGGCGGCGATCCGGCGCGGCCGGTGCTTATCCTGTCGGTCGGCCGCGCCGTCGCGAAGAAGGGATATGATGATCTGTTGCAGGCGCTGGCGCTGTTGCCGTCCGATCTGGCCTGGCGTTTCGTCCATATCGGCGGCGGCTCGCTGGCGAATCGGCTGAAGCGCCAGGCCGCGCGGCTCGGGATTGCGGGCCGCATCGAATGGCGGGGCGCGCAGGCGCAGCCCGACGTGCTCGCCGCCTATCGCGAGGCCGATCTGTTCGCGCTCGCCGCCAAGATCGGCTCCGATGGCGACCGCGACGGGTTGCCCAACGTGCTGATCGAGGCGCAAAGCCAGTGTCTGGCTTGTGTCGCGACCCGTCTGCCGGGAATCTCCGAGCTGATCGAGGACGGCGCGACCGGCGTTCTGGTGCCGCCGGGCGACCCGCGCGCTTTGGCCGAGGCGCTCGCGATGCTGATTCGCGATCCCGCCGGTCGTGCGCGGCTCGCCGCCGCCGGGCAGGCGCGCGTGCACCGAGACTTCGACATGTGCCGCGGTACCGAGCGGTTGGCGGAGCTGTTCGGTCGGCCGCCCGGAACCTCCACCCTGGCGGCCGAGTAAATCCAGGCGGCGCAATGCGCATCGCGTTCTACGCGCCGCTGAAGCCGCCGGACCACCCGGTCCCCTCAGGCGATCGGCGGGTTGCAGGTTTGCTGCTCGACGCCCTGCAGCTGGCCGGGCATCAGCCGTTTGTCGTGTCTCGGCTGCGCAGCTATGACCGGTCCGGCGATCCGGACCGGCAGAGCCGGCTTGCCGAGGTGGCGGCCGCGATCGCGAAGCGGCTGCTCCGGCGCTGGCATCGCGATCCCGCCGCCGCTCCCGATCTGTGGTTCACCTATCACCTGTACTACAAGGCACCGGATTGGCTCGGGCCGGCGATCAGCGCGGCGCTCGACATCCCCTATGTCATCGCCGAGGCGTCGAGCGCGCCGAGGCGGGCCCGCGGGCCATGGCGTATCGGCCAGCACGGGGCCGAACAGGCGCTGCGCCGAGCCGACGCGGTGCTTGGGCTCAACCCCGCCGATCGCGACGGCGTCGAGAAACTGCTGCGCGATACGGATCGATGGGTCCCTTTCCCGCCGTTTCTCGACGCCCGCAAATATTCCGGCGCAGCGCGGACCCGACCGTCGTCGTCGCCCCGCCTGACCACCGTGGCGATGATGCGGCGCGGCGATAAGCTCGCGTCGTATCGCCTCCTGGCCCATTCGCTCACGATGCTGTCCGATCTCGACTGGTCGCTCGACGTGGTCGGGGACGGCGAGGCGAGGGGCGAGATCGCGGCGGCGTTTGCGGCGTTCGGCTCCCGGGTTCGCTGGTGCGGCGCGCTCGACGACAATGCCGTTGCCAGTGCTCTCGCGGATACCGACTTGTTTGTCTGGCCGGCAATCAACGAAGCGTTCGGTATGGCGCTGCTCGAGG
Organism: Alphaproteobacteria bacterium; assembly: GCA_050181375.1. Lineage (GTDB taxonomy): Bacteria > Pseudomonadota > Alphaproteobacteria > ATCC43930 > CGMCC-115725 > DATARH01. Next base: position 10,579 of record JBFXDF010000022.1, on the reverse strand, counting down.
CGCAGGCGAGCGGGTTGCCGGTCGTGGCCGGGGAGAGCGGCGGTGTTGGCGGCATCGTTGCGGATCGCGAAACCGGGTTTCTGGTGCGGCCCGGCGATCCGGTCGCGTTCGCCGCTGCGTTGCGTCGTCTGATCCTCGATCCGGACAGGCGCGCGGCGATGGGGGCGGCGGCGCGGGCGCGGGTGCTGCGCGAGCACGATCTTCCCGCCGCCGCGGCGCGGCTGCGCGCCATGCTTGCGGGACTCCGGGCGAGGACGGCCGCGTGACCACCGGACGGCCGTCTTCGGTGATGTTGTGGGTGCAGCATCTGCTGGGGATCGGACATCTGCAGCGCGCGCTGCGCATCGCCGATGCGCTGATCGAATGGGGAAGCGCCGTCACCGTGGTCTCCGGCGGCATGCCGCAGAGCCTGCCGCGCAACCCGGCCGTAACGCTCGTCCAGCTTCCGCCGCTGCGCGCCCGTGACGCTAGTTTCGCGTTGCTCGACGGGAGCGGCGCGCCGGTCGACGATCGGCTTCGCGAGCAACGGCGCGCCGCGCTGCTCGCCGCCTTCGCGCAAGCGCGCCCCGATGCCCTCCTCCTTGAAGGGTTCCCGTTCGCGCGCCGCGCTTTTCGTTTCGAGCTCGATCCACTGATCGCGGCTTCTTGCGCCGTCTCCTGGCGATCGCAGCGACGGTTGCCGATAATCTGCTCGGTGCGCGACATCGTCGTTATGCGTGACGATCCGACGCGGCATCGCGAGATCGTCGATCGTGTCCGCCGCGACATCGACCGCGTGCTGGTCCATGGGGATCCGGCCCTGATCCCGTTCGACGCGAGCTTTCCGGCGGCTCCCGACATCGCCGACCGGCTCGTCTATACCGGCTATATCGCACCACGTACTCCGGCAATAGCCGACGAGTTCGTGAACGAAACGGATGCCGGCGAGGTCATCGTCTCGGCCGGCGGCGGCGCGGCCGGGAGGGCGCTGCTGGAAACCGCGCTCGCCGCCCGCCGCGCCGGATGCCTGGCGCGCCGGCCTTGGCGTCTGATCACCGGAACGAACCTGTCCGACGACGATTTCGATGCGTTGCGGGCGAACGCGCCGGCCGGTGTCGCCATCGAACGGTTTCGCGATGATTTCGCCGCGCTGCTGCGCGGCTGCCTGGTCTCGGTCAGTCAGGCCGGGTACAACACCGTTCTCGACGTGCTGACGGCGAGAGCGCGCTCGGTTCTGGTGCCGTTCGCGGCCGGGCGCGAGACTGAGCAGCCGTTGCGGGCCGAACGTCTGGCCGCCATCGGCGCCGCCGAACTGGTGCGCGAGAGCGAACTGTCCGCGGTGGTGCTGGCCGCAGCGATCGAACGCGCAGCGGCACGCCCGGCGCCCAGCCTCGCGATAGACACCGGCGGCGCTGCGCGCTCGGCCCAACTGATTACCGAGATCATCGGCGCCGAGGATGCGGGAGAGTACCGTTTTGTCGCGCCCGCGCCCCGCGCTATTGTGGCGCGATGACGTCTGCGCCGCCTGAGCAATCTATGGCGAGCGATGCCCCGTCGCCGGCGACGGGCGCGGCGACGGCGAATTGGCCCGAACTGATTGCCGAGTTCGACCGCTGGAGCAAGGCCGGACGCATTGCCGAGCTGTGGTGGCGCGACGACGATGCAGTCGCCGCGACCCCGGAGCTCGCGGAATTGCTGCGCATCGCGGGCGGAGCGCCGATCGCGCTGGCCGCTATCCCGTCCCTGGCAAGCGAGAGTTTGGCACCGGCACTGCGCGACGCACCCTCGGCGATGGTGCTCCAGCACGGCTGGCGCCACGTGAACCGTGCCGTCAGCGGGAAAAAGAGCGAGTACCCGAGCGGTCTTGCCGGTTCCATTGTAGCGGCGGAGCTCGGGGCGGGACGCAGCCGCCTCGCCGCGCTGTTCGGAGACCGGGCGCTGCCGGTCTTCGTCCCGCCGTGGAACCGCTGCGCGCCGGAACTGCTTGGCGTTCTCCCGGAAGCCGGGATGGCGGCGTTCTCGTCGATTGCTCCTTTACCAGAAGCGACAACAGGGCAGGCGGGACTTCGCCTGATCCCGGTCCATGTCGATTTAACCAATTGGAAGGGCGGTCGCTTATTTATTGGCGAAGCGTCGGCGCTTGGCTCGCTCGTCGATGCGCTGCGCCGATGCCGCTTCGGCAGCGTTGCCTCGGCCGGTCCTATCGGCATTCTGACACACCATCTGATAATGGATCGCGCGACGGCGGGGTTTCTCGAGAGGCTTTTAGAGCTGATCGCCGGACACCGCGCCGCGCGCTGGGTCGCTGTCAGCGAAATGTTGCGATGACAACCGGGGAACAGACGACAGGAACGCAAAGCTGGGCCAGTCAGCACAATTATCCGACATCGGCGATGATCGGCGATTACCTCCGCGCGGCCGCCGGGCTGGTGCCGGCCGGGGCGATCTTCGCGACGACGTCGGTCGCGCCGGTGCCGGCGACAGTGCTGGGTGGTTTCGCGATTGTTTTCGGGATTTTCGGTGTGCGCACCGCGCTGCGTCACAACACAAGCGTCGAAATGAACGATGTCGAAATCCGCGCGCGCGGTCTCGTCGAGCGGAGAATTGCGTGGACTGAACTCGACCGCCTGCGGCTGGCTTATTTCTCGACACGCCGCGATCGCAAGAGCGGCTGGATGCAGCTTGAATTATCCGGCGGCGGCGCGAAACTGAGCCTCGACAGCCGCATCGCCGGGTTCGGCGAGGTCGTGCGGCGCGCCGCCGAGGCCGCCGCCGACAATCATCTCCGGGTCAGCGAGGCGACCGCGACCAATCTCGAAGCACTTGGGGTCAGGGTGCCCGAATGGCAGATCGAGCGCCACTGAACGACCTCCTGCGGGTCGAGGACCTGCATGTCGAGTTCGCAACCCCCGCCGGTGCGATCCGCGCAGTCAGAGGCGTCGGTTTTCGGATGCGGCCGGCTACAACGCTGGCCGTCGTCGGCGAGTCGGGCTCCGGCAAATCGGTGCTGAGCCAGAGCATTCTGCGCATTCTGCCGCGCAACGCCGTGATCACCCAGGGGAAAATCCTGTTCGCCGATCCCCGCGACGGCGAGCCGCCGATCGATCTCGTACCGCTGCCGGCGGACGGACCGCGTATGCGGGCGATCCGCGGCGGCCGCATTTCGATCATCTTCCAGGAGCCGATGAGTTCGCTGTCGCCGCTGCACACGATCGGCGATCAGGTCGGCGAAGCGCTGCGGCTGCATCGGCGAGCCAGCGCCGTCGAGGCGAAACAACTGACGATCGAGATGCTTCGGCTGGTCGGCTTCCCGGACGGAACGCGCGCTTGGCGCAGCTATCCGTTCGAACTATCGGGCGGGCTGCGGCAGCGCGCGATGATCGCGATGGCGCTGGTCTGCCGCCCGGCCCTGCTGATCGCCGACGAGCCGACAACGGCTCTCGACGTGACGATCCAGGCGCAGATACTGAAACTGATCGTCGAGTTGCAGAGCGAACTCGGCATGGGCGTGCTGCTGATCACGCACGATCTCGGGGTCGTCGCCAATGTTGCCGACGAGATCGTGGTGATGTATCGCGGCGAAGTGATGGAGAGCGGTACGCTCTCCGACATATTCGAGCGCGCGCGGCACCCTTATCTGCAGGCATTGCTGCGCGCGGTCCCGCGCTTCGACATGAAGCCGGGTGAGCGGCTGCAGCCGATCCGCCATATTCCGCCCGGCGACGCGCCGCATTTGATGGCGGAGAAGCCGGCAGTGGCGGAGAGGCCCGGCTCGGCGCTGCTCGAATGCACCGATATCCGTAAAAGCTTCGGGCTGCGCAGCGGCGGCATGTTCCGCATGGGTACCGGCGCCCGCGTCACAGCGGTCGATGGCGTCAGCCTGCGGGTCGCGCGCGGCGAGTGCCTCGGCCTCGTCGGCGAGAGCGGCTGCGGCAAGACGACCTTAAGCAAGGTGCTGATGCGCGCGGTGCCGCCCGATTCGGGCCGCATCACGTTCAACGATCACGGCATACCGGTGGACGTGCTCGCGCTGGAAGGCGCGGCGCTGACGCGCTTCCGCCGGCGCGTGCAGTTCATCTTCCAGGATCCGTTCGGCTCGCTCAACCCGCGGATGACGGTCGGCGACATCATTGCCGAGCCGCTGGTCATCCATGGCGTTGGCGACGCGCGAACCCGCACCGAGCTGGTCGCCGAACTGCTCGCGCTGGTCGGGCTTCACGACCGCGATCGGAACCGCTACCCGCATAGTTTCTCCGGCGGACAGCGGCAGCGCATCGGCATCGCCCGCGCGCTGGCGTTGCGGCCGGAATTGGTGATCTGCGATGAACCGGTCTCGGCTCTCGATGTGTCGATCCAGGCCCAGATCCTGAACCTGCTGGTCGACCTTCAGAAGAAGCTCGCCCTCACCTACCTGTTCATCTCGCACAACCTCGCGGTCGTGGATTACATCGCCGACCGGATCGCGGTCATGTGCGCCGGCCGCATCGTCGAGATCGCGCCGCGCGGCGTACTGTTCCGCGATCCCGTCCACCCCTATACGCAATCGTTGATCGCGGCGATCCCAGCGCCGGACCCACAGCATCGTCTCGACTTCGCGCGGCTGATCGAGGGGCGTACCTCAAACCCGCATGCGTGGCCGGAGCCGTTCCGGCGCGCTGAGGGACAGCCGGTTCCGCTGCTCGAAGTGGCGCCCGGCCACTACGTCGCGGCCAACGCGATGCCGCTGCGGCCAACGATGCGGCTGGCGGGTATCGGCGCCGACGGCTGAGGGGCGCGGCGCGGCACAATCGGTTCTCGACCGCATGCCGCTGGCGCAACCCCTCAGGTAGCACCGGAAGCGGGATTTGCTTAGGATATGCAGCCCCGGCATTGGTCATCGCGCGCAAGCCGGGAAAGGCATGTCGGTTGGGGGCTGCATGCAAGCTCGTTCCAGGGTGCTGATCATCGACACGGACGCCGCGCGCCGGTTGTGCCTTCTCGATCAGCTTGAGCGCGACGCGGAGTTCGCCGGCGAGGAATGCGACAGCGCCGCGGCGGCGCTGCGGCGCGTCCGACGCGAGCGCTTCGACGCGGTGCTGCTCGATGGCGGACTTCCGAATGGACGCGCCGCCGATTTGTGTCGCGATCTGCGCGCTGCCGGTATCGATGGCCCGCTGATCGTTCTGGCATCGCCCGAAGCCGGCCCCGACCGAACCGGTTGCGAACCCGCGGCCATTCTGGCCGCAGGCGCTAGCGACTGGCTGGTCAAGCCGATTCGCGTCGGCGAGCTGCTGGCACGGCTGCGCGCCGGGTTGCGCGAGGCGCCGAACGACGCTGATGTGTTGACGATCGGTCCCTACGCGTTTCGCCCGACGGCCAAGCTGCTGAGCGATCCAGCGGCGGGCCGCAAGGTTCGGCTGACCGAAAAGGAATCGGCGATCCTCGAATTCCTGTATCGCGCCGGCCGGGCGATCGGGCGCGACACGCTGCTTGGCGAGGTCTGGGGCTACAATGCCCGCGTCGCGACGCACACGCTTGAAACCTATGTGTATCGCCTGCGCCGCAAAATCGAGCGCGACCCTTCGAACGCCGAAATCCTTGTCACAGAGCCCGGCGGCTATCGCCTGCTGCCGTGAGGTAGTAACGGCTCAGCGCCGCCGCTGCCGCCGCCCGTCGCCGTTGTAGCCGCGCGCGATCGCAACGGCGTATACCGTGTCGCCATTCGGCCCCGTTTGGGAAAGGATCGTCGTCAGCGGGGTCAGTTCGGCGAATTCCGGTCGCATTTCCTCGAACAGATTGTGCACGGAGATGGCGAGAAAATCCTCGCCGCGATGGTCGCCGATATTGTTCACAAGCCGGAACTGGTCGGTGATGCCGGGGATCGGGTTCCACTCGACCGCACCAAATGGATGCGGCCGCACATAGTAGATCAGCGCCGCCAGCAGTTCTCGGTCGTCGGCCAGCAGCGTCAATCCGGGGTGCGCCGCCAGCAGCCGCGACACCTCGTCGCCCAATTCCTGCCACCCGCGCATCCGATGCAGCGGATCGTATCTGGCCGGGACCCGCAGACCGGCGCCGGCAAGTGCCTCGGTCGCCCCGAACGCGGCGACCGCGATCGCGATGTTCACCGCCACCGCGATACCCACCCAGCGGCGCCAGCCCTGTGCGAGAGCGCAGCCGACAATCAGAACGATCGCCGAGACATAGGCCGGCGCCGCCCAGTTCGGCTGCGCGCGCGACAGCCAGCTGAGGCACAGCATCATCGCGAGGCTCGGCAGCGTAAAAGCAGCAAGCAGCCGGGCGCGCGGTTCGCGCAGAAGCCGCGGTCGCACAAGGATGCCTAGCAACGCCGCGAACAGCAGCGGCCCGGCAACCGCGAATTGCGATCCGAAAAATTCGAGGAATGCCTCGGGATGCACCAGACCGCGCGAAATGTCGGCATTGTCGCGCAGATGCAGATAGCTGACGAAGCCGTTGCTCCAATTCCACCACAGGTTTGGCAGATAGAGCAGCGCCGCGATCCCGGCGGCTCCGAGCAGCGGCCGGAAGTGGCGTCTTTCGTCTGGAATTAGCAGGACGAAACCAAACGCCGAAATCAGCCAGTAGACCATCGCGTATTTCGCGAGCAGACCAATCCCGGCCGCGATCCCGACACCGATCCACCACCCGGATCTGTCGGAATCGCGCGCACGGATGAAAGCGTAAAGCGCCGCCGCCCAGCACGGCAGCAACGCCGCGTCGGTTGAGACGATGTAGGAGGACAGCGACGTGCCGGGGGCCGTCAGATACGCCAGCGCCGACCAAAACCCGATCCGGCGATCGTATAGCCGCGCGCCGATCGCGTAAACGATGCCCGCCGCGACCGCGTGCAGCAACGGGGCCGACAGCCGGATGGCGAACTCGCTGTCTCCGAACGCGGCGGTGGTCAGCGCGATCAGCCAGGCGATCAGCGGCGGCTTCGAGTAGTAGCCGAAAGCCGGGTGCTGCGCCCAGAACCAGTATTGCGCCTCGTCTGGATACAGATCGGCCGGCTGCACCGCGAGCCAGACCAACCGCGCCGCGGTCACGGTCGCGATCGCGGCGAGCGTCAGCAGCGGGTACGAACGAAACGCGATGCGGGAGCCGACGGCAATACCGGGGGCAGCTTTCGGCGGCAAGCTGTCCTTCGCGACGCTGACAGTATGCATCGGACCCGAAAACGATTGCGATGCCGCAGCATACCAGCATCCGTCCGCGATCCCGGAACGACATCGCGCCCTCGCTGGCGAACCTGACGAGAATGCAGCCATCCGCTTGGATGGAAGATTTCATTACCGGGGCAGCGGCCCCGAATTTGCCGGGCGTCCAGAACCGCCGGAAGGCTACGCCTTTGGTATGATGCGGTCTCCCATGATCGCCGAGACATCGGCGATCATGCCTGATCTACAATGGGATCAAGGGCCAGTGACGAGGACCCATTGGGGAGAGAGACATCATGACGTTCTCGCTGCGTCGCCGCGCACAATCGAGCCTCGGTTACATGCACGGAATGACCCGCCGCGACCTGATGGCCGCGAGCGCGCTCGGGCTTCTCGCCGGCGCGCCGCGCCTTGCCCGCGCCGCTGCGCCGGCCGGCAAGCTGACCTGGGCGCTGCACGTCTCGGTGCCGCCGACCTGGTTCGACCCGGCCGACACGCAGGCCGTTATTTCGCCCTACATGATTCTGTACGCGCTGCACGACGCGATGGTGAAGCCGATGCCCGGCACGTCGCAAGGGCCGAGCCTTGCCGAATCGTGGCAGGCATCGGAGGACGGCACGACCTACGAGTTCACGATCCGCGACGGCGCCAAGTTTCATAACGGTGCTCCGGTCACCGGCGAGGACGTCAAGTTTTCGTTCGAACGGTATCGCGGCGCCAACAAGGATCTGTTGCACCAGAAGATTGCCGGGGTCGAGGCCCCCGACGCCCGTCACGTCCGCTTCAAGCTCAAGGAGCCGTGGCCCGACTTCATGACCTTTTATTCGAGCGCGAGCGGTTCCGGCTGGATCGTGCCAAAGAAATACGTCGAGGAGGTCGGCGACGAGGGCTTCAAAAAAGCCCCGATCGGCGCCGGTCCGTATAAATTCGTCTCCTTCAATCCCGGCGTCGAGCTGGTGCTCGAGGCGTTCGACGGTTACTGGCGCAAGACGCCGGCGGTGAAGCATCTGGTAATGAAGGTCATCCCCGACGAATCGACGCGTCTCGCGGCGCTCAAGGGCGGCGAAATCGACATCGCCTATTCGATACGCGGCGACCTGGCGAAGGAGTTGCAGGCGACACCCGGTCTTACACTCAAATCGGTCGTATTGCAGGCGACGAATTGGATCTATTTCCCGGAGCAATGGGATCCGAAATCGCCGTGGCACAAGCTCCAGGTGCGGCAGGCGGCCAACCTTGCGCTCGACCGCAAGGGATGGAATGATGCGCTATTCCTGGGCGGCTGCAATATCAACAACAGCATCATCCCGCACTCGTTTGACTATTACTGGCAACCGCCCGAAGCGGTTTACGATCCGGCGAAAGCGAAAAAACTGCTGGCCGAAGCCGGATACCCGAATGGCTTCGACGCCGGGCCGTTCTGGTGCGATGCCTCCTATTCGAATATCGGCGAGGTCGCGGTCAATTCGCTGCAGCAGATCGGCATCCGAACCACGCTTCAGTTGATGGAGCGCGCCGCGTTCCTGCAGGCGTACGCCGGCAAGAAATTGAACAAGGGCATTTTTCGTGCGGCGAGCGGCGCGTTCGGCAACGCCGCGACCCGCCTCGCCGCTTTCATCGTCAAGGGCGGCTCGAATGTTTATGGCAGCTATCCCGATATCGACGAGCTGTTTCCGAAGCAAGCGGCCGAGGTCGATCACAAAAAGCGCGAGGAAATCCTGCACAAGATACAGCAGCTCGTGCGCGAGAAGGCGATCGACGCCCCGGTCTGGGAGCTTGCCTTTATCAATGGCGTCGGCCCGCGGCTTGCCGAGTCCTCATTCGGCAAGATCGCCGGCTTCCCGTACACTGCTCCATTCGAGGACTTGACGATACAGAACGCGTAATATTGACCGGCCAAAACGCGCCCGTTCGCGCGCGGCGGGATTCGCTGGTAGGGATGCCCGGCCTGGGGCGGGGTGGCGATTGCCGCAATCAGTCCTGCCGCGCCTGCGCCAGATCAAGGAGCGGCAGCAGGGTCGGAAAGGTCGGGTACCGGCCGGCCGCGAGCTCGGCTCGGGTGGCCCAGGCGCAGGCCGCTGCGTCGTCGGCGGCGATCCCGTCTCCGGAGCGCCAGATGCCGCGCACGGCGATCAGGATGTAGTGGAACTGCACGCGGCCATCATCGTCGCGGCTGATCGCGTCGTGCACGTTGAGGACCCCGGCCGGCTCGGCGACGATACCGGTTTCCTCCAATAATTCGCGCATCGCGCCGTCGCCGACCGTTTCGCCGAGTTCGAGCACGCCGCCCGGAAAGCCCCAGCGCCCGGCATTCGGCTGCTGCGCGCGCTGCACGATCAACGCCCGGTCCTCACGGAGCACCACCGCGAGCACGGCGACGATCGGCCGCTCCGGGTAGCGCCGCGCCGCGCGCCGCGCTTCGAGATCGGCAGTGGTTGGTTCGGCTCTGGGGTTGGGCGTGCTGTCCGTCATGCCCTCACTCTGACCCTCCCCGCAAGCAGGGGAGGGATGGGGCTTGCTCCACGACGGCGCTAGCCGTCCGCCGCCAGCCGCGGATCGACCGCTCCTTGCTCCACCTTGTAGATCTCGGCGCCCTGTTCGAGGAATTCCTGCGACTTCTCGGCCATCCCGCTTTTTGCGTAGTCGCGGATTTCCTGGGTGATCTGCATCGAGCAGAATTTGGGGCCGCACATCGAACAGAAATGCGCCAGCTTGGCGCCGTCGGCCGGCAGCGTCTGGTCGTGGAATTTCTCGGCCGTCTCGGGATCGAGCGCCAAATTGAACTGATCGCGCCAGCGGAACTCGAACCGCGCCCGCGACAGGGCGTCGTCGCGCTCGCGCGCCGCCGGATGGCCCTTCGCGAGATCGGCCGCGTGCGCCGCGATCTTATAGGTGATGACCCCGGTCTTGACGTCGTCGCGGTCGGGCAAGCCCAAATGCTCCTTCGGCGTGACGTAGCAGAGCAAGGCCGTGCCGAACCAGCCGATCATCGCCGCGCCAATGCCCGAGGTGATGTGGTCGTAGCCGGGCGCGACATCGGTGACGAGCGGCCCGAGCGTATAGAACGGCGCCTCGCCGCATTCCTCGAGCTGCTTGTCCATGTTGATCTTGATCTTGTGCATCGGCACGTGGCCCGGGCCTTCGATCATGACCTGGACGCCGTCCTCCCAGGCGAGCTTGGTCAATTCGCCCAGGGTTTCGAGTTCGGCGAACTGCGCCCGGTCGTTGGCGTCGGCATTCGAGCCGGGGCGCAGCCCGTCGCCGAACGAATACGCCACGTCATAGGCGCGCATGATCTCGTTGATCTCGCGGATATGCGTGTAGAGGAAATTCTCCTGGTGATGCGCCAGGCACCATTTCGCCATGATCGAGCCGCCGCGCGACACGATCCCGGTCACGCGCGACGCCGTCAGGTGGATATAGCCGAGCCGCACCCCGGCATG
>JBFXDF010000021.1:0-28096 GCA_050181375.1 Alphaproteobacteria bacterium | reverse complement strand
CACCGGGCCGGCGCCTCGGTGCTCCTTGGGCGGGCGCCGGCGTAGGACACGACCAGCCCGAGCCGTTTCAGCGCATCCTCCGGGTCCTTGATCTCGCCGAGCTCTGACAAAGGAATGTTGCCGGGCGGGTTGAGCGTGATCCGCAGCGGACCCTTGGGCTGCGCGTAATCCGCGGCATATCCGGCCAGGGAGTCGAGCACCGCGGTCGCGGCCGACCCCTGTCCCGGGCGCAGGCTGTCGAGTATTTCCTTGGCCATTTCCGCGATTTTCTCGGGATCGATACCGCGCGCCCGCGCCGCCGCCGGCACGAGCGTGCCGAGCAGCGAGCGATCCTCGAAAACGAGACTCGCCGTGCGCAGCGACGCGGTTTCGATCGCGTCCGGATCGCCGGGATCGATCCCGTCGAGCGTCAGCGAGAGCTCGATACGGGCGAGTCCGTTCAAGTCGAGTTCGAGCCGGTTCAGCGTTAGTGTCCGCCGCTGGGTGTCGATCTTGTAATCGAGTTGGAAATCCGCGGTAACGCTGTCCCGATGGATCAATTCCCGCAGATCGAGGTCGTCGAACGACTTGACGTCGATCGCAATCCCCTCGATGCGCAGTTTGGCGAAATTCGGCGTCTCGTTCTTTTTGTAGGAGGCGAAATCGAAATCCTCGACGGTGACCCGATCGACATGGACCGGTTCGGACTTGACGCCCTCGGCCGCATCGGGAGGCGGCGTGACGGTAACGCCCTCCAGGACAAAGCCGTTGTCGCCGAGCGCCTTGCCGCTTTCGTAGCTCAGCATCCCGGGCGGCGCGTGGCTGAGCATGTCCTGGAATTGCCCGAGCCCGTCGGCGGCGGCCGGCGGCACCGGCGCGGCGAGCAACAGACCGGCGGCGGCGAGCGCCAGAATACGCGTTCTGCTCATCAATTTCCCCGGCTTGGCTGTACGCGCAATCTGGGCGCCATCGCTCCCTCCGGCAATCCGCGGCACCCGGCTGTCGGTCGGACCGGTGCTATGGCGAGGCGCCCATGCGCGTCGCGTCGACAAAGGCTTCGGTGGCGGCGTCGATCGCCCGGCCGGCGCGGCCGCGCGGCGTGTGCACGTAAAGGTCGCGGCCGCGAGCGGCGCCGGTCTGCGCCTCGGAGGGAAGCGGGATCTGATAGGCAACCGGCCGGGCGTGGTCGGCGAGCAGCAGCTCCGGACGGTAGACGCTGTTGAGCTTGAACAGGCTTTTGACAAAGTTGGTCTGACCGCGCAGCAGCAGGCGCGCCGCAAGGCCGATCACATCCCAGGCGCCGCGCCAATCGATGTGCCGGGCGTAGATGGCGCGCTGCGTCGCGATCAGCTCGTCGTAGAATTCCGCGAGCGGCAGGCGGGTCGGCAGCACCGCGTGCTGTATGTCGAACAGGCGGTAGTCGCGGGTCTGAAGCCGGCGTTCCTCGGTCAGCCAGCTTTCGGTGCCCGGATAGGGCGTGTTGACGCTGATATTGATGATCTCGGGCTGTTCGAGGCACCATTCCCGCAGCACCCGGAACCGTTCGCGGTCCCAATCGGGATCGACGATCAGGTTGATCGCGAGGTGAATGCCGAGCGAGCGGGCGAATTCGAGCGCCTCGAAATTGCGCCCGAGCGGCACCCGCTTGCGGTATTTCTTCAGCCCCTCGTCGTCGATCGCCTCGAGACCGAGGAACATGTAGGCGACGCCGAGCTTTTTCCAGAACAGGAACGCGTCCTTGTTGCGCAGCAGCACGTCGCCGCGCGTTTCGAGGTAGTACTGCTTTTTGATCCCGGCGCGCGCCACCGCGTCGCCGAGTTCCAAGCCGTGGCGCTCTTGAATGAACGCGACATCGTCGACGATAAAGACTCCGGGTTCGCGGATCGCGCGGAGGTCCTCGACGACCCGCTCCGGGCTGACGAGCCGATAGGAGCGGCCGTAGAACGTCCAGGCGCTGCAGAACGAGCAATCCCACGGACAGCCCCGCGAGAACTCGATCGACGCGCACGGATCGAGCACGCCGAGGAAATATTTGCGCCGGTGCCGCAGCAGATCGCGCGCCGGCAGCAGCGTATCGAGCGAATGGACAAAGCCGGGCGGCGGTCCTTCGCCCGCGGCGGTGACCGCTCCCGGGATCGTGGTGAGGTCGCTCCCGGCTTCGATCGCGGCGAGCAGCAGCGGGAACCCGGCCTCGCCCTCGCCGCGCAGCACGCAATCGATCGCGCCGCCGCCGTGCTCGATTATCGCCGGCGCGACAAACGACGCGCTATGCCCGCCGACGCAGACGACGACCCCGGGCCGACGTGTCTTTATCGCTTTTGCGACATCAACGATTTCCGGAATATTCGCCAGGTAGTTGCAGGAAAACGCGATCACGTCCGGCCGCCAACTCGCCGCCAGCCGCAGAAGATCGCGGTGCGATTCAACCTGCAGGTCGATCAGCCGCACCTCGTGGCCGGCTTCCCGCGCCGCGGCCGCCACCAGCTCCAGCCCGAGCGGCTCGAGCCGCAGAAATATCTTCGTGTACATCAGCGGGCCGGGGTGAACGGCGAGGATTTTCATGCTGTCCGCATGCTCTCGTTATTGCTCCTGGGGCCGACAATGCGTCGCGGCAGTCCCTGCTGCAACGGCAATCGGGCGCGACGGCGGCCGGGCGATCGCGCGACGCCATGTCGGACCGGGCGGCCAAACCGAAGAACGCCGGCGTCAGCTCAATTTCAGCAGCCGCGTGGCATTGCCGCCGAGGATTTTCTCCCGGTCCGCCGCGGATAGCGGAATGCGCATCGCCCATTCGGTGCCGGGCGCGTTTTCGACAAACGGGTAATCGACCGAGAACAGCACCCGGTCGATGCCGATCTCCTGGATCGCATGCAGCAACGCCGGGTCGGAGAAGAACCCGCTCGTCGTCACCCAGAAATGTTCGCAAAACGTATCGCGGAACCAGCTCGGCCCGGCCCCGTCGCGCACCAAGGCCATGTTGATGCGCCATAAGAGGAACGGTAGGCCCTCGCCGAAATGGCCGAGAATGATTTTCAGCCCCGGATAGGTTTCGAAGACATTGCTCAGGACCATCCGCACGCCCTGCGTCGCGGTCTCGACGGTGAACCCCCAGGCGGCGCGCAGCAGGTTCGGATATTTGCCGACATATTCCTTGTAATAGGCATCGATTACGGCAGGGTGCGGGATCGCCGGGTGCAGATAAATCGGCACGTCGAGCGCCTCGGCGCGCTCGAAGATCGGCCAGAACCGCCGGTCGTCAAGAAACACACCGTTGCTGAGACCGTGCAGCATCGCGCCCTTGAACCCGAGCCGGGTGACGGCACGCTCCAGTTCGTCGGCCGCTGCCGCGGGTGCGGCGGTCGGCAGCATGGCAAAGCCGGCGAAACGGTCGGGGTTCGCGCGCACGGTGTCGGCGAGCCGATCGTTCGCAGACCGGGCGAGGCGGACCGCGAGTTCGGGTTCCGCGATCTTCTGGACCGACGGCGCGCCGTGCGACAGCACCTGCATGTCTATGCCGGCGGCATCCATTTTGGCGATTCGGCCCTGGCCGACATCCTCGAGCCGTGCCGCGATGGCTGGCCCGCCGGTCAGATCCGCGGCGGCGATGTGCTCTTTTACCTCGGGATCGAAATAATGCTCCTCGATCGCGATCACCCGCGGTTTCGCGGCGGCCATGCCTGCCTCCCAACGATCGGCGCTGCGCGGCGGACATCGTAACATCGGAGGCGCGACAGGACGAATCCGGCGGCGAATCGCAATCCGCTCGCGCGTTTCCGGCAGCCGGCGAAATGGCCGCGAGCCGTCGCCCGGTGCGGCGATTTCCGCCTCTATCGATCTTTGCTATAGAACGGCCACACCTTCGAAACCGCTGGGCTGACCGCCGCGTGTCGCTCTTCCCCAAGTCCCGCCGCGCCATTTTTGCGTTTACGCACGATCTCGCGATGGCCGCGCTGTCGTTCGTGCTCGCGCTTTACCTGCGGGTCGGGGACGACATGCTGACGATTCTCGGGCCGAAGCTGATCGCGCTCTATGGTGTCGCCTTTACCCTGATCGCCGGCGCCGTGTTTCTCGTAACCGGGCTGTATCGCGGCATCTGGCGCTACGCGTCGGTGCCGGATCTGTTCAACATCGCGCGCGCCGCGACGCTGACCGGGCTGATTTTTCTGCCCGTCATGTTCCTGTTCACGCGGCTCGACACGCTGCCGCGCTCGTTTCTGCTGATCAACTGGCTGGTGCTGATCGCGCTGCTCGGCGGACCGCGGCTCGGCTACCGGCTGTTCAAGGACCGCCGTCTCGATCACCTGTTCGAGCGCGACCGCGCCGCCAGCGTGCCGGTGCTGCTGATCAGCACCAAAGACGGCGCCGATACGTTCATCCGCGAGTGCGTGCGCGACCGGTACGCGGTTTACCGCGTCGTCGGCATGCTGTCGGACACGCCATCGCGGGTTGGCCGGCAGATTTACGGGGTGCCGGTTCTCGGGACGATCGATGCGCTCGAAACGGTTGTCGCCGATCTCGATCGGCGCGGTCGGCGGCCGCAGAAACTGGTGATCACGACGCAGGGTCTGGCCGGCGCCGAGGTGCGGCGGCTGCTCGATCGCGCCGATGCCTTGGCGATACCGCTCGCGCGGCTGCCGCGGCTCACCGAATTCCAGCAGACAAAGGCCGAGTCGTCGCGAATTGTCGAGCCGATCGCGCTCGAGGATCTGCTGGGGCGGCCGCAGGCGGTGCTCGACCGCGACGCGATGGCGCGGCTGATCCGGGGGCGCCGGGTGCTCGTCACCGGCGCGGGCGGGACGATCGGCTCGGAGCTGGCGCGTCAGGTGTCGGCCCTGGCGCCGGCGCGGCTGATCCTGGTCGATAGCAGCGAGTTCCTGCTTTATGAAATCGACGGCGAGTTGCGCGAGCGCTACCCCGAGCTGGCGATCGTGCCGCTGCTAGGCGACGTGCGCGACCGACGCCGGGTCGACGCAGTGATCGCCGGCGAGCAGCCGCAGATCGTGTTTCACGCCGCCGCTCTGAAGCACGTGCCGATGGTCGAGGCAAACCCGATCGAGGGCGTGCTGACCAATGTGGTCGGGACCCGCAACGTCGCCGAGGCGGCGCGCGCGCTCGGTACGGCGCTGGTTGTGATGATCTCGACCGACAAGGCCGTCGATCCGGCAAGCGTCATGGGCGCCACCAAGCGTCTGGCGGAAAGCTTTTGCCAGGCGCTCGACCTGTACGAGGCGCGGCGGGGGCTGCCGGGGACGCGGTTCCTGACGGTGCGGTTCGGCAACGTTCTGGGATCGACCGGATCGGTTGTGCCGCTGTTCACGCGCCAGCTCGCCTCCGGCGGACCGCTGACCGTGACGCATCCCGAGGCGACCCGCTTTTTCATGACGGTGCGCGAGGCTGTCGAACTGGTCCTCGAAGCCGCTTCGACGATGCCGCAGGCGGGGGCGGGAGACGCGCGCGGCAAGATTTTCGTGCTCGACATGGGCGAGCCGGTGAAGATCGTGGAACTGGCGCGCCAGATGATCCGGTTGGCGGGCAAGCGGCCGGACCGCGATGTTTCGATCGTCTATACCGGGCTGCGGCCCGGCGAGAAGCTGCACGAAGCGCTGTTTCACGCCGCCGAATCGCCGATCCCGACCGGCAATCCGGCGCTGCGGCTGGCGGCGCCGCGCACCGCCGATTACGCGGTTCTGGCGCGCTCGATCGAGGAACTCGAGGAGCAGGCGAGGGCGGGGCATCGCGCGCGGGTGATCGACCTGCTGCACCGTTTCGTCCCGGAATACCGCGCCAGCCAGCCGCCGCAGGAGGCGCCGGCTCGCGCGGCCGGAACGGTCTGACGCCGGCCGGACAGGTCGATCAGAGCGCCCCGGGCGAAACCTCCCCCTATGAGGCCCGCCCGATGACGCCTGGGCTGGCGCTCAGCGTATCGGCCTTTGCGTTGAGCGTCTGGATCAGGCCATTGATGCCGCTGCTGCGCAGGATCGAGGCGAATTCCGACCGGCGGGTCGCCAGCTCGCTGATCGTTCCGTCGAGGTAGATGTCGGCGATCTGCCATGCGCCGCCGTTGTTGCGCATCAGATAGTTGAGGTTCACGGGTTCGCCATTCGACTTGATGATCTGGCTCGTGATGATCGTGCCGCCGGTCGAGGGGCGTTCCCCGGTGACCTGCAGCCGCTCGCCGGAGTAGCTGTCGAAGCGCTCCGCGTAGATCGCCGTGATGTAGCGCTGGAACGCCTGCTGAACCTGCTGCCGCTGCGCTTCGTTGAGGCGCGTCCATTCCGGACCGACCGCGAGCCGCGTCATGTAATCGATGTCGAATACGCGGCGGACAACCGGCTCGATGCGCGCAAAGCGGCCGCGCGGACCCAGCGTCGGGCCGCTTTGCATCGTCGCCAGCAGAGTGTCGTAAAGGCTGCGCACGGTATCCGAGCCGTTGCTCGCGGCGGCCGGGCGGGGGGCCAGCGCGGCGAGCGCGACGCACAGCGCAATAACGGCAAAAAAGCGTTTCCGTTCTGTCCCGGTTGTTGAACGTGTCATCCGAAATGCCCGATTTTGTCTGATTGCATGCCGTTGGATGGCGTAAACTTGTGTCTACCCAATCCGCGATCAAGCGGAAGGTGGAAATTCGAAGGCGCCGCCGGAGCGCTATGTAGTTGGCCGCGGCGCGGTTCCCGCGAGTTCGACCGCCGACAGGTTCCGGCGAATCGCCGGCGTCCGACCCGACATCCACCCGACGCCCACCGGGGGAAACGCTCCCGTCGCGCCGGGTATTCCGGCGCGGCGTCAATACCGGCGCAGCAACCCTATCAACCGGCCCTGCACCTTGACCTGCTCGGGACCGAAAATTCGGGTCTCATACGCCTTGTTCGCCGGTTCGAGCGCTATCGAGCCGCCGCGCCGGCGCAGCCGCTTCAGCGTCACCTCGATATTGTCGATCAGGGCGACAACGATCGTGCCGTTCTCGGCCGTGTCGCAGCGTTGAATGACGACCGTGTCGCCATCGAGAATTCCGGCTTCGATCATGCTGTCGCCGGCGACCTCCAGGGCGTAATGCTCGCCGCGCCCGATGAGGCTCCCGGGCACCGCCACCGACGTACTCTGGTCGCGCAGCGCCTCGATCGGCGTGCCGGCCGCGATCCTCCCGTAAAGCGGCAGATCGACCGCCTCGCTATCGGGCGCCACCGGCGCCCCAGGCAGCGCGGATGCGAAATCGCCGCGAATCACGGTCGGAGAAAATCGCCCGCGCTCGGCTTCTGCGACGGATGGTGGGCGCGGCGCGGGGGCGGCGCTCTGCTCGGGGAGTTTCATGACTTCGAGCGCGCGCGCCCGGTGCGGCAGGCGGCGGATAAAACCGCGCTCCTCGAGCCCGCCGATCAGGCGATGGATTCCGGATTTTGAGCGCAGCCTCAGCGCGTCCTTCATCTCGTCGAATGACGGCGCGACGCCGGTGGCCGTGAGCCGCTGATTGATGAATAGGAGCAGCTCGTGCTGCTTTTTGGTCAACATGGCGATCCTGCCGGAACAAACCCTAAACGAGTTCTCGCCCGTTCTATTTTAGTTCCCGGCCCGCGTCAAGCTCTGCTTACGACCCGGTCGAATTTCCATTTCTCGTATTCCCGGCGTCGGATCGGCGCAGCCCGGTCGGGCCAACGCCGCTTCATGCAATGCCGATGCAGAGCGGGCTTGTGCCAAGCGGGTGTCCTCCCGCTACTATGCGCGGCGCTCCGGCCCCGGAGCCGCGATCCGATGGAGGACCCCCGATGATCATCGAAATGCGCACCTACCGGATGAAACCCGGCTCGATCCCCGAAGTCGAGAACCGATTCGCCGAAGGCCTCAAGGAACGCACCAAGGTCTCGCCGCTCGGCGCGTTTTTCCACACCGAAGTCGGGCCGCTCAATCGCATCATCCATTGCTGGCCGTATGACGATCTGGCGCATCGCACCAGGGTGCGCTCGCAATCGATCCCGGGATGGCCGCCGAAGATCCAGGAATTCATCGAGGAGATGGAATCGAAGATCATCATCCCGGCGCCGTTCTCGCCGAAGCTGGAGCCGCGGCAGCTCGGCAATCTGTACGAGATCCGCACCTATACGATGCTGCCGGGCGCCGCCCCGACTGTCACCGAACGCTGGGCCGAGCGGATCGAGGGCCGCACCAAGCTGTCGCCGCTGGCCTTCTGCGGCCATACCGAGATCGGCGGGCTGAACCAGTGGATCCATGTCTGGGCCTACAAGGACGCCGCCGAGCGCTTCCGCATCCGTGACGAGGCGCGCGCCGCCGGCGCCTGGCCGCCCAACACCCGCGGCCAGTTTGTCAGGCAGGAGAACATGCTCGTCGTGCCGGCCGAGTTCTCGCCGCTGCGCTAGAACATGAACCGAAGCCCTCCCTCGCCCGGCGGGGGAGGGCTGACCCGAGCGGAGGTTCCCCCAAGGCGCGAAACGCTGTTGTGACGGCGGCGGCACCCTGGGAAGCGGGAGAAACTTGACCGGATGGATCGACGGTCGTTCCTGGCGTTGACCGCGGCGGCGGTGACACCCTGGCCGCTTCGGCCCGCGCGGGCTGCGCCGGCGCCGCGGCGGCTCGATCTCGTCAACGCGCATACCGGCGAGCGCTTCAGCGGTCCGTATCGCGACGACAGCGGCCCGATCGCGGATGCGTTGCAGGAGCTTTCGCATTTCCTGCGCGACTTTCGCCAGAACGCGACGATTTCGATCGATGTCGCCATGCTTGATTTTCTGGCGAGCGTCCTCGATGCCGTCGGTGCGACCCGGGCGACCGTGCTGTCGGCCTATCGCACGCCGCAGACCAACGCGATGCTGGCGCGCACCACGCTGGGGGTCGCCGAGCGCAGTCAGCATCTCTACGGCCGCGCCATCGATGTCTACCTGCCGGCCCGCCTCGAGGATGCGATGGTGGCGGCCCGGACGATGCGGCGCGGCGGCGTCGGCTGGTACCCGAATTCGCATTTCATCCATCTCGACAGCGGGCCCGTGCGAAACTGGTCGCTCGGCGGAGACGGCCTCGGACGCCTCCTGCTCGACAACCAGCCGAGCCCGTATTTCCCGGATGTCGAGATCGCGCCGAGCGGCGAATTCTATTCGCGCCGCAGCGGCCAGCCGGTCACGCCGACCGCCCGGCTGGAGATCCACCGCCTGCTGCAAAAAGCCCTGGGATCGCCCTCCGCGCGGTAGTCGCAGCGCCGCGACAATCAGGTCATCCGATGGAAAAAACGCGCTCCCTGTTCGACCCGCTGAGCCTCGGCGGCATCACCCTCGCCAATCGGATCGCGGTGTCGCCGATGTGCCAGTACAGCGCCGAGGAGGGCGCGGCAAACGACTGGCATCTGCAACATTTGGGTTCGCTGTCGCTGTCGGGCGCCGGGCTTGTCATTGTCGAGCAGACGGCGGTCGAACCGGCGGGCCGCATCAGTCACGGCTGTCTCGGCCTCTATTCCGATGCGACCGAGGCGGCGCTGGCGCGCGTTGTCGGCTTCTGCCGGCGCGCGGGTTCGGCGGCGCTCGGCATCCAGCTCGCCCAT
Source organism: Alphaproteobacteria bacterium (assembly GCA_050181375.1). Taxonomy (GTDB): domain Bacteria; phylum Pseudomonadota; class Alphaproteobacteria; order ATCC43930; family CGMCC-115725; genus DATARH01. The sequence goes on along the minus strand of JBFXDF010000021.1, from coordinate 18,579 downwards.
GCCGGCCGCAAGGGTTCGGCGAGGCTGCCATGGCAGGGCGGCGGGCCGCTTCTTCCGGAGGCCGGCGCCTGGACCACGGCGGCACCCTCCACCGTCCCGTTCGACAATCACTGGCCGGCCCCGCAGGCGCTCGACGAAGCCGGCCTCGGGCGGATCCGCGACGCCCACGCGGCAGCGGCACGGCGCGCCGATCGGCTGGGCTTCGATCTGGTCGAATTGCTGGGCGCGCACGGCTTTTTATTGCACAGCTTTCTCTCCCCGATCGCCAACCGACGCACCGATCGTTATGGCGGCAGCCTCGCCAACCGCATGCGCTACCCGCTCGAAGTGGCCGCCGCGATCCGCGAGGTCTGGCCGCGCCGCAAGGCGCTCGGCATGCGCATCACCGGCACGGACTGGGTTGACGGCGGGATCACGCCCGACGAGGCCGGCCTATTCGCCAGCAAGCTGAACGACATCGGCTTCGACTACGTCTGCGTCTCGTCCGGCGGGATCAGCCCGGCGGCGCGGCCCGCCATTGCGCCGGGCTATCAGGTGCCGCTCGCCGCGGCCGTCAAACAGGCCGGCGGCATCGCCGTGCAGGCGGTCGGGATGATCGTCGACCCGCGCCAGGCGCAAGCGATCGTCGCCGGCGGCCACGCCGATTGGGTCGCACTGGGGCGCGGGTTTCTCGACGACCCGCGCTGGGTCTGGCACGCCGCCGCCGCGCTCGGCGCCGATGCCGTCTATCCGCCGCAGTATCTGCGCGCCCGCCCGGAGCACTGGCCGGGCGCGGCGCTGACGCCCTATCGACCGGCGAACGAAGACGGCTAGTCTAAGCCGCGAACCCGCGAGGACCGATGACGGACCGCAGCCAGTTGCCGATCTCGGTCGTCCGGCGAAGCGGGTCCATGATTTCGCTCGCGATCCCGTACCGCCAGACCAGATCGCGGCGGGTCGGGTCGGTCGCCAGCGCGCGATAATCAGCGGCGATCGCGACAATCTCGGACGGCTCGGCGGCAAAGCCTTCCGCCGCGAGTTCGGCGGCCCGCATCTCCATCAGCGCCGCCGAGACCGCCAGCGTGTGCTCGGGGTGATACTGCGTGCCGTGAAAACCGCCCCGCCCCGGAGTTTTTACGACGATCGCCTGGATCGCGGAAAGCTCGTTCGCCGCGAGCACCCGCGCGTGCGGCGGCAATGTTTCGATCTCGTCGAGATGCGAGCAGAGCGCGTCGAAAACCGCGGGACGGGACGCGAGGAGCGGGTGGCCGCTGCCGGATTCCGTTACGGTAATCGCGCGCGCGATCGGCAGCTCGCGTCCGCGAGGATTGCGCCGGACCGATCCGCCGAGCGCCGCCACCGCGAGCTGCAAACCCCAGCAGCTCCCCCACACGGGCAGGCCGGCGGCAAAAGCGGCGCGAGCGAAGTCGATCTGCCGCGTGACGGAGGGCGTCGGATCGTAAATATGCAGCGGCGAGCCGGGAAACATCACGGCGTCGAAGTCCGCAAGCGCGGCGCCGAACGGCAGGCTCTCGCCATCCGCGATGTTGACCGGCGTGCAGCGGACTTCCGGGCAGTGCAGCCGAACCGCCGCGGCGAACAGCGAAAAATTGGACGGGATCCCAAAACCCGCGCGCTCGGCCTGCCAGACGGCAGGCGTCCCCTCGGCGATCAGGATATTGGGCATCGGGCCTCCGCTGATTTGCGCGCTTCAATCATCGGCGGTCGCCGCCGCGGGCGCAGTTGAAATCCGCCGAGAAGGCTCCCGCGTGGTGCGCAGCAGCAACAGGAGCGGCAGCACGCCGAGGGCGATCAGCATCATCAGCCGAAAATCGTCGATATAGGAGACCATCGCGGCCTGCCGCGTCACCTCGGCGTTGAGGGCGGCGATCCCTTCCGGCGTCGTCAGGCTGAACGGCGCCGGAAGAAATGGCGCGTGCGCCAGCGGGTTGTCGGGGCGCAGCTGCTCGATCAGACGAGCGTGCACGATCTGGGTGTTCTGGGCGAGTTGGGAGACCAGCACCGAGATGCCGATCGAGCCGCCGAGGTTGCGCATCACGCTGCGGATCGCGGTGCCCTGGGTGAGGATGTGCGGCGGCAGCGTCGACAGCGCCATGATGTTGAGCGGCACCTGCGTGCAGCCGAGGCCGAACCCTTGAATGAACCCGGAAACGATCACCGGCGTCATGCCCATCTGCAGCGAAAACTGGGTCATCTGCCACATCGCGTAGGCGGTCAGCAGAAAGCCGAACAGGATTATCAGCCGGTTGTCGATTCGGGCGATCAGCGGCGCCACGAGAAACATCGCGGCAAAACCGCCGAGAGCGCGCGGCATTGTCGTAAGTCCGGTCGTCATCGCCGGGTAGTTCATCAGATTTTCCAGCATCGTCGACAGCAGCGCCAAGGTGCCGGTCATGATCAGGCCGCCGGCGAACATCAGGACCGTGCCGATCGTGAAATTGGCGCTGGTCAACAGGCTGCGGTCGAGAAACGTGCGTCTCTCGGCGGTCGCCGTGTGCACGGCAAACAGGTAGAAACTCAGCCCGGCAATCGTCGCCTCGATCCAGATCTCGGTCGAATTGAACCAGTCCTTCAACTCGCCGCGGTCGAGCATCAGCTGCAGCGCGCCGATCCCGAGGCTGAGGACGAGGAAGCCGACGAAATCGAACGGCTCGCGACGCATGTTCCGGGTATGGCGGATGAATATCAGGACGCCGACCGTGCACAGCAGGCCGATCGGCAGGTTGATGTAAAACACCCAGCGCCAGCTGTGATATTCGGTGAGCCAGCCGCCGAGCGCCGGCCCCATGATCGGGCCGATAATGGTTCCGGTCCCGAATACCGCCATTGCGTGGCCGTGCCGCTCGGGCGGATTTATCCGCAGCAACACCGCCTGACTGAGCGGAATGAGCCCGGCGCCGGCGATGCCTTGCAGCGCGCGAAACAGCACCAGCTCACCGAGGCTGGTGGCCGCGCCGCACAATGCCGACGCAATCGTGAAGCCGACGATCGATCCGAGGAAAATATATTTCACGCCGAACTGCCCAGCGAGCCAGCCGGTCAGCGGCATCATGATCGCCGCGCAGACGATGTAGGAGGTCAGCACCCAGGCGATCTGATCGAGGGAAGCGGAGAGCGAACCCTGAATATGCGGCAAGGCGACGTTGAGGATCGTGTTGTCGACCCCCTGCATGATGTTCGCCAGCATGATCGAGAGCGTGATCAGGCCGCGATTGGGGACCGCGGCGACAGCCTCACCTCTCACCGCACGGTCTCCCGGCGGTCGCTGCTGGTGGCGTTTCCCTCTCCTCGCCGCTCCGGCTCATCAAGGCCCATTCAGGATGACGGCCCGCAAACGCCGATTAGCCGCCCGACGCGCCGCTTCGCGAAACGTCAATGTCGCAATTCTGTCATGTCCGCCGCTGGATTTGCCGCGGCGCCCGGTAGCGCCTCCGCCGCGACGCCTGGACGAGCGATGACCGAGCGCGCGGGGGCCGCTTTTGCGACCGCGATCCCGGCAGCCGCAGGATTGTCGATCCGCCGCTCAAGGCGGCGCCGGATTTCCCGGTTCCGGCCCCGGGGTTGGCTAGGTGCTCAGAGCCGCCGGATCATTTTGCGGCAAACCGCTGCGCTTCCAGGGAAGCGTCAAAGCGAAAGCCCTCGTAGCCGTTGGCGGCGACATCGTCGCATTTCTTTTTGTAGGCGCTGACCCCGCCGACATACGGCATGAAGACGCGCGGCTTCCCCGGAATGTTGGCACCGACATACCAGGAATTGGCGAGCGGATAGAGCGTGCGATCCGCCACCTCGTTATTGTGCCGCACCCACGCGTCCTCGGCGGCGGCGTCCGCTTCGATGCGGGAAAGCCCGCGGCCGCGCATGTATTGGAGGCAATCGGCGATCCAATCGACATGCTGCTCGCAAGCCAGGATCATCTGGCTTTTGACGCCGGGACTCTGCGGACCGGTGATCATGAACAGGTTCGGGAACCCGGCCATCATGATCCCGAGATAGGTGCGCGGGCCGTCTTCCCACTTTTTCCCGATCGACATTCCGGCATCGGTGCGGATGTCGATTTCCTTCATCGCGCCGGTCATGGCATCAAAGCCGGTCGCGAAGACGATCGCGTCGAGCGCGTATTCGGCATCGGCCGTGCGCAACCCGGCGGGCGTGATCTCCTGGATCGGCTTGCTCCTGATGTCGACCAGGGTGACGTTGTCGCGGTTATAGGTCTCGTAATAATCGGTATCGAGGATCAGCCGCTTGGTGCCGATCGGATGATCGTCGGGGCACAGCAGCTCGGCGGTCCTGGGGTCCTTGACCGTGGCGCGGATTTTCCGGCGCACAAACTCCGACGCCGTTTCATTCGCCTCCTTGCTGATCAGCAGATCGGTGTAGGAGTAGAGAAAACTGATGCTGCCGCCCTCGGCCCATTTTGCCTCATAGGCCTGCCGCCGCTCCGCCTCGGTCGCGTCGAGCGCGGACTTCACCGGCGCGGGATAGCCGGCGATGCCGAACGGCGTGTCGAAAGCCGCGCGGCGGCGCTCGGGATACTCGGATTTGTGGACACGTTCCCGTTCGGGACGCATCGGTGCGTTGCGGGCGGGCAGGCTGAAATTGGCGGTGCGCTGGAAGACGTACAGATGCCTTGCCTGCCTGGCGATGATCGGTATCGACTGGACGCCGGACGAGCCGGTGCCGATTACACCGACCCGCAACCCGGTAAAATCGACACCGTCATGCGGCCACAGGCCCGTGTGATACCACTTCCCGTTGAAGCTTTCCAAGCCGGGGTAGCCCGGCGTGCGCGGGGTCGACAGATTGCCGGTCGCCATGATGCAGAAGCGCGCCGTCGCGGTGTCGCCCTTGTCGGTCGTAACCGTCCAGGTTCCGGCGGTGCCGTCGAACGCCGCCCGTTTGATGCGGGTATTGAACTCGATCTCGCGCCTGAGATCGAAGCGGTCGGCCACGTGGTTGATGTACCGCAGGATTTCCGGCTGCGTGCCGTAGCGCTCGGGCCAGTGCCATTCCTGCTGCAATTCGTCGGAGAAGGAATACGAGTACTCCAGGCTTTCGACATCGCAGCGGCACCCGGGATAGCGGTTCCAGTACCAGGTGCCGCCGACATCGCCGGCCGCCTCGAAAGCGCGCACCTTGAGGCCGAGCCTGCGCAACCGGTAGATCGCATAGAGCCCGCCAACCCCCGCTCCGATAACGATCGCATCGAACCTCGCCGGCCCGGAGTCGGAGGTGGACATTGGGATCTCCCGGATTGGGCGCCTATGGGCCGTCTCTGCACGGCCGGTTTCGGCATCGGAGCCGCCAAAAAATACGCAACAGCACGATCGGCGCAATATAAACGTGATGCCGGGAACTCTCTCGGGAAAACGGCAGATGCTGTTCCGGATCAAAGCAAGTGGCGTAGAAAGCCCGCTTATGCGACGGAATGACTTCCGAGGCGGCGGCGCTCGGCCCTCGCTGGAGCGGCTGCTACCTGCATCGGAGAACAGACCGGTCCCAAGACGAATTTTCTCAGGTGATGGGAACCTTTCCGCTCAGGTGCCGCTTGTCGGACACGACCCGGCCCTGTTTCAGAACCAGCCGCGGGCTTCGTCGATTGGCGATGTCGTCGAGCCGGTTGGCGGCGACCACGATCAGGTCGGCGAGCCTTGCGGGAATGCTCGGTTGACTGCGGTTGCGGAGCCGTCAACAAATTCGCCGCCGGCAGAGTCGTCCCGAGGCGTGAGCGGGTGATAGACTCGGGCTTGTGGTCGCAGGGCAGGGGATCGCGGTGAAGTTCAGTTTTTCGAGCGAGCAGGAAGAATTCCGCTCCAACCTCCGGCGCCTGCTGGCGGATCGGTCGCCGACCAAGGAGGTTCGGCGATTGATGGAAACCGATCAGGGCTACGAGCGCGACTTGTGGCACGCCATCGACACCGCGCTCGGTTTGACGGCAATCCGCATTCCCGAAGCCTATGGCGGTTATGGTCTCGGTTTTGGCGATCAGTGCATCGTGCTGGAGGAGATGGGGCGCGCGCTGCTCTGCGCCCCGTATTTCGCGACCGCGGTACTCGCGGCCGGCGCCATCGTCAACGCCGGCACCGAGGCCGAGAAGCAGACGCTGCTGCCGGGCATCGCCGCCGGCGAGACGACCGCGACATTGGCCTGGGTCGAGGATAACGGTCGTTGGGACGCCGAGGGTACGGCGCTGACCGCGACGGCCGCAAGCGGCGAGATCGTGCTGAACGGGCACAAGACCTATGTCGTCGACGGGCATAGCGCCGATGTGATCGTGGTTCTCGCGCGCGCGCCGCAGGGCCTGTCGCTGTTCACGGTCGACGGAAATGCCGCGGGACTGGCGCGCCGCGCCCTGAAATCGATGGATCCGACGCGCAAACTCGCCCGTTTCGAATTCGATCGGGTGGCGGCCCGCCCGCTCGGCGCACCGGGCGGCGCGGCGGCGCCGTTCGCCCGCACGATGATCGAGGCCGCGATTTGCCTCTCCAACGAGATGGTCGGCGGGGCCGACAGGCTGCGCGAGGACGCGCTGGCTTATGCGATGATGCGCATGCAGTTCGGCAGGCCGATCGCGTCGTTCCAGTCGATGAAGCACAAGCAGGCCGACATGCTGCTCGAGGTGGAACTGGCCAAGTCGGCCGCCTATTACGCCGCGGCGTCGCTCGATGACGGCGATGGCGACGCGGCGGCGAACGCTCATTTGGCCAAGGCGCTCGCCAGCGAGGCGTACACGCAGACCGCCATCCACGCGGTGCAGATCCATGGCGGGATCGGCTTCACCTGGGACAACGACACGCATCTCTGGTTCAAGCGGGCGAAAAGCTCCGAGGTATTGCTGGGCGATGCCGCCTATCACCGCGAACTGATGCTGCAGAACTGGCCGGCCTGAGGCAAAACGATGACCGAGATCAACGAAGACACCGTGCGCGCCGATTCCCGGACCTGGCTCGAAGCAAACTGGAGCCCGGATTACGGGCTGGTGGAATGGCGTCTTAAACTCGCCGAATCCGGATGGGGCGTCCCGCACTGGCCGTCGCGCTGGTACGGCCGCGATCTTCCGGTCGGCCTGGTGCCGGTGGTCGAGGAGGAATTCAAGCGGATCGGCGCCATCGGCGTCGCCAAGGTCGGCATCCGCACGCTCGCCGCCGCGACCATTCTCGCGCACGGCACCGATCTGCAAAAGGAGAAGTTCCTGCTGCGCATCCTGACCGGCGAGGATATCTGGTGCCAGCTATTCAGCGAGCCAGGCAGCGGTTCCGATGTGGCCGGCGCGGTGACGCGCGCGGATTTCCGCGGCAATCAATGGGTGGTCAACGGGCAGAAAGTGTGGACCACCAGCGCGCACAAGGCGCATTGGGGGCTGCTGCTGGCGCGCACCGATTGGGACCAGCCGAAGCACCGGGGCCTGTCGTATTTCATCCTCGACATGAAGCAGCCGGGCGTGACGGTGCAGCCGTTGCGGCAGATGAACGGCTATGCCTCGTTCAACCAGGTCTTTTTTTCCGACGCCCGGATCGAACCGGAATTCCTCGTCTCGGAGGTCGGCAACGGCTGGGCGGTGACGACGACGACGCTGATGCACGAACGGCGCGGCGCCGACGCGTTGCGCAGCTGGGCGGTGGCCTCCGACAAGCCGGGCCGCATCTACGACGAGGAGCGCGAGGAAATCCGCACGACGATGGAGCCGTACAAATGGTATCCGCAGCGTGTGGGCCGCGTCGATCTGCTGCTGGAGCGGGCGCGCGCGACCGGGAAAATCGATGATCCGGTGCTGCGGCAGGAGATCGCCAAGGTGCTGGCGATGTCGAAGGCGGCGGAATGGACCGCGCGCCGGGCCCGCACGGCGCAGGAGCAGGGGCGGCCGCAGGGCCCCGAGGGGTCGCTCGGCAAGCTGGCGTCCAGCATCATCGCGCGGGCGGCGGCGCGCGTGCATACCTCGCTGCTCGGGCCCGACGCGTTGCTGACCGGCGACGACAGCCCGATGAACGGGGTGCTGGCGGAGATCCTGGTATCGGTGCCGGCCTGCTCGATCGCCGGCGGCACCGACGAGATCCAGCGCAACATCATCAGCGAGCGCGTGCTCAAGATGCCGCGCGAGCGCACCAGCGACACGGATAGACCGTTCAAGGACGTGCCGCGGAATATCGTAGCCTGATGCCAATCGCTTGAGGCGGCTCGTGGATGCCCGGCCCAATCCCCGGACTTGATCCGGGGACGGGCACGAACGAGCAGACAGGTAAGGTTCCTGGTTTCGATCAAGTCAGTGCGTGCGCAGGCGCGCCACCCAGTCGGCGACGGGGTCGCCGCTGCTCATGTCGGGCTGCACCAGCCCGTCGATCATGAAGGTGGGCGACACGTGGATGCCGTTCTGGCGGGCATACCGGGCGTGCCATTTCACCTCGCGGTCGAGGTCGGGGATCGCGAAGGCCTCGGCGACTTGCACATTGCTGTAGCGCTCGATGCGCCCGATGATGTCGTTGGGCGTCGCGTCGAGGTTCGGCCCGCCGCAATGGCGGTCGAACTCGAATTCCTCACGATGCGCGGCCACCGCCGCCATGACCGATTTCGCGGCTTCCTTGCCGTTTTCGAGCGTCGAGGCGGCCAGGATGCAGCGCACGATCACACCTGAGTACATGTGCCAGGGCTGCGATTGCAGGCGGAGTTTTACCGTGACGCGGTCCTCGCCGGCCTGGTCGAGAAGGTCGTCGAGTTTGCCGAACGCCTTGACGGAAAACGGGCATGTCGGTTCGAGGAATACCTCGAAGACGCGAGGCCCGTGGCCCCAGACCAGCGGATCGGCGTACCATGATTTGGCCATGCGATCGTCTCTCCTTTACGTAAGTCTGACACGGCGGGGATTTCCCGGCATCGGCCTCAGTCGGGCTGGGCACGCCGGTCTTTGACCATGGACAAATTATCGTTCGGCTGTCTCGCGCGGCGGCAGACGCCGTAAATACTCGTACCAATAAAGAGCCTCGGCTCGGTTGTGATCGATCAGCGCGCGCAGCTGCTCATCGGAAAGGGACTTCCCCAGCGCGGCTTCGATCTTTTTCCGCACCTCGGGGATCAGCAAAGCCGCCTGGAACGTGTCGGAGTCGCTGTTGGCGGCTTTGTACAGCGCCTCGGCGGTGCGGTATCGCTCGCGCGGCTCAAGCCCGTCAAGGACGCGGCGCTTTTCGGACAACGAATTTCGGTCAACCGGAGGCGCCGCCGCGCCGAGCTGCCTGCGTATGTCGTCTTCATAGGCCTGTCTGAGACGAAGGCAGGCGCGGGGGTCGCGGCGGTTGTAATCGAGGCAGCCGGCATAGGCGATTTCCGAGCCCCGGTCGGTCAGCGACATGCCCGCGCAGTCGCCGTCCTTTCCGATTTCCCGACAAACGGCGGCGGCGACCGCGTCCGGTTCGGCCGCTTCGCGCGCGGCCTGTTCGTCGGTGGATGCGCATCCGAGGAGCGGCACGGCGAGCGCCGCCGACATTGCGACCGCCGACACTCTGTGACGCAGCGTATGCCGCACGGGCTTTGGCCGGGCCGTGCGCGCCGCCATGTCGCGCCTGGCGGGGCGCGAACAAGCCGCTCCGCGACGTCCGGTCCAGGTTGCGGGAATGAGCCCGGCTCTCCTATTCGAATATCGCGTCAACGCCAATTACGCCTCCGCCGCTCGGGGCGGGTCGCGAGACAGGATCGCAACGGTCCCCCGAGATAGCGGATGCCATGTCGCTCCAATCGGCCAGTTGCTCGAGCGCGGCGGCGAAGGCGGCGCGGTCGCCGGGGTTTACGTGTCGATAAACGGGGCAGGCGCTTTCGCGACACAGAGTATGCACATCCGAACTGGTCGGGCCGACAAACACGATCGGCAGCCGCGTGGCGAGACAGGCATAGACCTTCGACGGCAGCACGATACCGGAAAACCGCGGCCGCAGCGTGATCAGGTGTGCGTCCGCGGCCCGCAGCACACCGGCGAGCTGATTGAGCGGAACCGGTTGCCTGCGCGCCACCGGCACGCGAGCCTCGCGCAACCCGGCCTCGAACCGGTCGACATTTTGCCCGGCCGCGTTCAGCCACAGGCCGAAGCGGCCGCTGCCGTCGCGATGGTGTCGCGCAAGACCGGCAATGACGGTGTCGATCTCGTGGGCCACCCCGCAATTCCCCGAATAGAGCAGGATTTTGCGGTTCGCCAATTCGGGCGGACGCGCCGCCGCCGGCTCGGTGCCGGTCACCGCCACCGGCGAGGCGTCGCGCCGCACAACGATGCGGCCGGCATCGATGCCGCCGTCGATCAGGATGCGGCGCTGATCGGCGCCCAGCGCCTCGAAACGATCGACCCGGCGGCGCAGCAGCCAGGTCAGGCGCCGCAACAACGACAGCATTGGATGGCGGTCGCCGAATTCGGCGATGAGGACTTCCGGATAAAAATCGGTGATGCGGTAGGTCAGGCGGACCCGCCGGGCGAGCTTTGCCAGGATCGCGAAATACAAAAAGAACGGCGGCGCCCCGGTGAACAGCAGCTCGGCCTTGTAGGCGTCGCGACGGCCAACGACCTCCGAGAGCAGGCGGGCGCAAACGGACAAGGTCCATACGACGCGATCGGCGACACGCGACTTGTCATAGGAAACGGCCGGCAGGTGCACGGTTTCGAGCGTGCCGCTTCCGAGCGCGACGTGGGTCCGGCGTGCGGCGCCGCTGGTGAGCCCGATAAGGCAGACGCGCCGCCCCGCTCGCGCCAGTTCGGCGGCGTGCTGGCTGGCGTATTGACCGACCGCGCCGAAATCCGGCGGCAACCAGTCCACTACGTAAAACAATGTCGGCTCCGGTCGGGCACTCACGGCGCCGCCAGCAACCCGGCCACGAGCGTGGTGGAACCCCGGCCGCGCGAAATGTCACCTCGCCGGGTGTGGTTTGCGATCTGCATGCCGTACCGCCATCCGAGCGCGATCGTAGAAGGCCGGAGGCGGCGCGACAAGCGCTGGTCTGCCACCGGAAACTTCTCGAATGACGGGGGAACCGCGGCGCGCTGGACCCGGCAGGGCCACCCTGGCAGGATCGCTTGCATGGCTAACCCGCAACCCCGGGCGGCGGCAATATTCCGCCAGTCGCCGGCGCCCCGACGTATTTACGCGGTCGGCGACATTCACGGCCGCCGCGATCTGCTCGACCGGATGATCGAGAAAATCCGCGATGACCTGCGGGGTTTCCCGGTCGGGGATGCGCTGACGGTCACGGTTGGCGACTATGTGGATCGCGGGCCGGACTCACGCGGAGTTATCGAGCGCCTCGCCGGAAATCCGTTTCCGACGGACTATGTCGCGCTGAAGGGCAACCACGAGGACATGCTCGTTCGGTTCCTGCGCGATCCGTCGATCGGCGACCCGTGGTCGCGCAATGGCGGTCTCGAAACCCTGCATTCCTACGGGATCGATGTCGGGTCGCTGATGCGCGGCCGCGGTTGGGAAATGGCCGCAGCGGCCTTCGAGAAGGCATTGCCGCCAACGCATTGGCATTTTTTTGCCTCGCTGCGTCTTTGTTTAAGCGTCGGCCGGTATTTCTTCTGTCACGCGGGAGTGAACCCGGGGGTTCCGTTGACGCAGCAGCGCGAAGATGACCTGTTGTGGATCCGCGACGAGTTTCTTTGCGATCCGACCGATTTTGGTCAAATCGTCGTCCACGGGCATACGCCGACGCCGGAGCCCGAAATCCGGCCGAACCGCGTCAATGTCGATACCGGCGCCTTTATAACGGGACGGCTGACCTGCGCGGTCCTGGGAGTGGACCCGCCCCGGTTTCTTTTTGCCGTCTGAAGGATGATCCTGAACATTGCGGTCGTCGCGCTTTCGCGGGCTTGCGCGCCGTCGCGTTTTACGGAATCTGATCCGGCTCGGGAGGGGGCATCGGACATGCTGCATCGCGTCCGCCGATCGGCGAAGCCCGTTGTGTCGCGCCGGTCTCGGCTGTGCTTCGCGGTTGCGGCTTGTCTGCTGGTATCGGCATGCGGCGGCACCAGCGCCCCATCGGCCACGCCGGAGGACCTCGACAGGATCCGCGCCGCCGCCGCCGCGCCGCCGCAACTTCAGGCGGGTGAGAAGGTTCGGGTCACGGTATTCGGCGAAAATTCGCTGAGCGGCGAATATCAGATCGATCCGAGCGGCTTCATTTCACTGCCGCTGGCCGGGACCGTGAAGGCGGCCGGGCGAACCCAGGACGATCTGGCGCGCGAACTCGAAGCGAGCCTGCGCAGCGGCTATCTGAAGGACCCGAAGGTTACTGTTTCGATATTGGAATTCCGCCCGTTTTACATCCTCGGAGAGGTCGAGAAGCCGGGCTCCTATCCGTATTCGAGCGGCCTCAACGTCATGAGCGCGATCGCGACCGCGGGCGGCACGACGTATCGCGCCAGCCAGTCGGCGGTACTGATCCAGCATGCGGGGGAAAGCGAGATGCGCAGCTATGACGCATCGAAGCCAATCCCCATTCTGCCCGGAGACATCATCCAGGTGCCGCGCCGGTACTTCTGAACCGGTCCGAGCCGATGCGCGCGCCTGCGAATTGGGCACGATCCCGATTTTGTGCACGTCTTGCGCCGAGCCGGCGCCTATGCGAGGGTCGCGGCCAATCGAAGTGGTAGTATCCGCGGCGGACCGGCCGAATTGCCGGCACGGAAACGACAGGTTTGGCCGGCGGCTTCACCTGGATGGCGGCAGCGTGCCATTCCCGATACTGACGAATTTCGCTAAAGTCGAAAGAGCAATGTTCTTTCACCTCAAGCGTGCCGCGCCCGATGCCTGAAAACCGGAACCCGCCGGGCATCGGGACAATGCGCGAGGCATTCGACCTGCGCGAGTGGGTGAGCTTTGCCTGGCGGCATTGGAAATTCATCGCCGCGATCACGGCGATCGTGCTTGTCGTCGGCACGGTCTATCTGCTCAACCAGACGCGTCTCTACACGGCGAGCGCCCAGGTTCTGCTCGACCCGCAAAAGGAGAAGATGCCCGGCGGCGATGCGATGCTCGCGGAGTCGCGGCTCAACGCGGCGGTGATCGACAGCCAGATCGCGATCATCCGTTCGACCGTGTTTCTCCGGCGGGTCGTCGAGCGAGCCCATCTGGTGCCGGAAACCGCGACCGTCGCCGAACCGGCCCCCGCCTCGGCCGAAAACGGGCTGTTCGACGCCGTTCGCGGTTTCGTGCTCGGTCTGATCGGCCCCTCGCGGGCCGAAGGAAACCGTCAGGAGACGGCCGCACCCGAGCCGATCGCCGCCGGCGCCGATACCGATGCGCTACCGGCGTCCGAGCTGCGCGCCGTCGAGGCCCTCAGAGCCTCGCTCACCGTAACCCGCGCCGCGCAGCGGGGGTTCGTGCTGACGATCGCGGTGACCTCGCCCGACCCCGCCGAGGCGGCCCGGCTCGCCAACGCGGTCGCCGAGACCTATCTGGTCGACAAACTCGACGCCCGTTTGGAGGCGGCGAAGCGAGCCTCGGCCTGGCTCGGCGACCGGCTGGTCGGGCTGCGCGCCCAGCTGCGCCAGTCCGAGGAGGCCGTCGCGCAATTTCGCGCCGACCATCACCTGGTCCAGAGCGGCGGCACGACGCTGAGCCAACAGCAGTTGTCGGAGCTCAATCTGACGCTGATCCAGGCGCGCGCCGATCTGGCGCAGAAAAAGGCCCGGGTCGATCTTCTCAACTCCTTGCAGGCGAAGGGCGGCAGCCTCGAAAACATGCCGGACATCGCCAAGGCGAGCACGCTGCAAAGCCTGCGCCGGGATCAGGCCAACATCTCGGCCCAGGAAGCGGACCTGCTGGCGCGCTACAACCGGAGCCATCCGCTCGTCGTCAATGTTCGCGCCCAGCTTCAGGATGTCGAACGCTCGATCGGCACCGAAACCGCCCGGCTCGCCGCCGGCATCCGCAACGAATACGAGCTGGCCCGGGCGCGCGTCGCCTCGCTCGAACAGAACGTGCAGCAGGCCACCGGCCAGAGCAATGTTGACGACGCGACGGCGATCCGGCTGCGTGAGCTGGAGCGGACCGCGGCGGTCAACAAGACGCTGTTCGAGGATTTTCTAAAACAGGCGAAGGTTACCGAGGAGCAATCGACATTCGAGCCGCAGGACGTTCGCATCATCACGCCGGCGCTTGCGCCGGCCAGCCCGAGCTATCCGAACACGGCGCGGTTCATGACGGTAAACCTGCTGATCGGGCTGTTTTTCGGCGTCGGCGGCGCTTTCGCGAAGGAAAAGCTCAATTCCGGGTTTACCACGCCAAAACAGATCGAGGATTTTCTCGGTCTGCCGCTCTTGACCTCGGTGAGCCGTTTGACCCCGCGCGAATTGTCGGCGGACGGGGCGAAGATCCCGATCCATGCGATCCCGACCCTGAAGCCGCTGTCGCGGTACAGCGAGGCGATCCGATCGTTGCGCAGCGGCGTCCACATGACCGATGTCGATCACCCGCCGAAGGTGGTGCAGGTGACCTCGGCGCTGCCGGAAGAGGGCAAGACGACGGTCAGCCTGTCGCTCGCGGCGTCGGCGGCGATGGGAAAACTGCGGGTGTTGTATATCGACGCCGATCTGCGGCACCCCAGCGCGACGCGGGTTTTCGGGCTGCAAAACGAGCCGGGGCTGGTCGAATTGCTGGTCGGCGACGCCACGCCCGAAACCGCGATCCGCTTTTACGAGACCGGCGGATACTGGACGATCGGGGCCGGCGGCAAAACGCAAAACCCGACGGACTTGCTGAATTCCGAGCGCATGAGGAATCTGGTGTCCGGGTTCAGGGAGGAGTACGACCTCGTCATTATCGATACACCGCCGACCAGCCTCGTCGTCGATCCGGTGATCGTCTCCAACCTCAGCGACAAGATCGTCGTGATCGTGCGTTGGGGGGTTACCGCCCGCGAGCTGGTGAAGGAGACCGTCGAACGGCTTTCCGGGCATCGCAAACTGGCCGGAATAGCCTTCAATCTGGTCAACGAACGCCAGGCGCAGAAATACGGCAAGGATGCCTATTCGTATTATTATGGCCGGCGCTATTATAAACAATATTACTCCTGACCGGGAGCGGCGGATCGTCTTGCCTATTGTTTGTCCGCGACGCGCGGCGCCGGGCGGCGGGCGGTGTGCGGGATAAACGGCATTTTCGCGTACCACTCCGCGGCGGCGCCGCCGGACCGGGGCGAGCTGCTGCGGACGCGCGACGCGATGAGCCGGCGCGGCCCTGACGGCCGCGGCTCCTGGTGCAGCGCCGATCGGCGCTGCGCTCTCGGGCACCGGCGATTGGCGGTACTCGATCTGTCGAGCCGAGCCGCTCAGCCGATGACGAGCGCCGATGGCAGGTTGGCGGTGACGTATAACGGCGAAATCTACAATTTTCCCGAATTGCGCGCCGAACTCGAACGCGATGGTGTCTGTTTTCGCACAAGCTGCGACACCGAGGTGCTGCTGCATTTGTATGCGAGAAACGGGCCGGCGATGGTGCACCGGCTGCGCGGCATGTTCGCCTTTGCGATCCGGGACGAACTTCGCGCCGAATTGTTTCTGGCGCGCGATCCCTACGGCATCAAGCCGCTCTACACCGCCAATGACGGCTGGACGTTTCGCTTCGCGTCGCAGGTCAAGGCCTTGCTCGCCGGGGGCGCGGTCTCGCGCGATCCCGAACCGGCCGGGCTGGCGGGGTTTTACCTGTTCGGCAGCGTGCCTGAGCCGTTCACGCTCTACCGCGAAATCCGCGCGCTGCCGGCCGGCCACACGCAGATCGTCGATGCCGGCGGGCCGCGCGAGCCGCTTCCCTTCGCCAATATCGCGGCGGTGCTGACGGAGGGCGCGCGGCACCGGGCGGCGGTGGGCGAAGTTTCGGAAAGGGTGCGCGAGGGCGCGCTCGACAGCGTTCGGGCGCATCGTCTGGCCGATGTCGAAATCGGCGTTTTCCTGTCGGGCGGCATCGACTCGGGCGCGGTGCTGGGATTGCTGCGGGACGCCGGACAGCCGGCAATACGCGCGATCACGCTGCAATTCGACGAATTCCGCGGCACCGCCGAGGACGAAGCGCCGCTCGCCGCCGGGATCGCGGCGCGCTATGGGGCCGAACACATTATCCGGCGCGTCGAGCGCGGCGAGTTCGAGCGCGACCTGCCGGATATTCTCGACGCGATGGATCAGCCGTCGATCGACGGCGTCAATTCCTGGTTTGTCGCGAAGGCGGCGAGGGAGGCCGGTCTCAAGGTCGCGCTGTCCGGGATCGGCGGCGACGAATTGCTGGCCGGCTATCCGAGCTTCGCCGACCTGCCGCGGTTGCGTCGCCTTTGCGGGCCGTTGGCCGCGATACCGGGAGCGGGGCGCCTTTCGCGGATGGTGTTGCGAACGCTCGCCCCCGGCTTTTGCAAGCGGCGTCCGAAGGCGGCCGGTCTGGTCGAATATTCCGGCGGCTGGGCCGATGCCTATCTGCTGCGCCGCGGCTTGTTTCTCCCCCATGAATTGCGCGGGCTGCTTGATCCGGCGGCGGCGCGCGAGGGGCTGCGCCGGCTGCGCCCGCGACACCGCATCGGCGCGGCGCGGCGGCCCGATCCGGGCAGCGATATCGGGCGGGTCTGCGCTCTCGAATCGGCCCATTATCTGCGCAATCAGCTGCTGCGCGACGCCGACTGGGCCGGGATGGCGCATGGTGTCGAAATCCGCGTGCCGCTCGCCGATTTTACGCTGCTGCGCACGCTTGCGCCGGTGGTTCCGGCGATGGGCTCGGGAGCCGGCAAGCGGGCGCTCGCGAGGGCGCCGCGGACGCCGCTGCCGGACAAATTCGTCGCGCGCGCCAAAACCGGGTTTGGCGTCCCGATCGGTGCCTGGCTTGCGACAAGGGAAGGCGAACCGGCCCAGCCGTCCAGGGGGTTGGCGTCGCGCCGCTGGGCCCACACGGTGCTCGATTCATGCGCGGTCGCGTGAGAGCCGGCCCCGGCCTTGCTTGTCTGGCGCTCGTCACCGACGCGTTCGGCGGAACCGGCGGGATCGCGCAATACAACCGTGATTTTCTCGCGGTGCTGGCCGCCAGCCCGAGATTTGCGGCGCTCGCGGTCGCGCCGCGCCATGCGGGCGAGCCGGTCGAGACCCCCGAGCGCATAACGCAGACCCGGCCGCGCGGGGGCAGGCTGCGCTACGTGCTCCGCGTCGCGGGGGCGGCGCTGCGGCAGCGGCCGGATATCGTGTTCTGCGGTCATCTGCATCTGGCGCCGCTGGCGGCGGCGGTCGCCCGCCTCGCGCGCGCCCGGCTGATCCTGCAGACGCACGGGATCGAGGTCTGGCCGGCGCCGTCGCGTTGGCGGAGGCGCGCGGCGGAAGCCGCCGATCTGGTGCTGAGCGTGTCGCGGCACACGCGCGCGGCCGTGCTCGCCTGGGCCGACATCGCGCCGGAACGCGCCGTCGTCGTACCCAATACGGTCGGCGACGGCTTCGCGCCGGGCGACGGCTCGGCGCTGCGCAAGGCCTGGGGTCTCGCCGGGAAACGCGTCCTGCTGACGGTCGGCCGCCTCGACGCGCGCGAGCGCTACAAGGGACAAGATCGGGTAATCGAAGCGATACCCGAACTCGTCGCGCGCGGGCACGACATCGCCTACGTCGTCATCGGCGACGGCGACGACCGCTCTCGCCTGATCGAGACCGCGGCGCGTTTTGGCGTTGCCGGGCGCGTGCGCTTTGTCGGGTACGCCTCGCGGGAGAAGCTCGTCGAGGCTTACCGGATGGCCGACCTGTTTGTGATGCCGTCGGAAGGCGAGGGGTTCGGCATCGCGTTTCTCGAGGCGATGGCCTGCGGCACGCCGGCGCTCGGTCTCGCGGCCGGCGGCGCCCGCGACGCGCTGGGCGACGGCGAACTCGGGACGGCGCTCGGGCGCGACGACGATCTTGCCGCGGCGATCGACCGGCTGCTGACCGGCCCCCGGCCCGACCCGGACGCGCTGGCCGGCGGGGTGCGCGCGCGCTTCGGCCGAGAAGCATTCGCATCTCGCGTCCTGCTCGCCGTCGAGAGAGTGTGCTGCCCGGCATGAGCGAGCGCGCGCCATCCGGAGGCGAGCCGGTGCTTGTCCTCGAACCGGGACGCGCCGAGCGGCATTATTGGCGCGACATCTGGGCCTATCGCGAGCTGTTCGCGATCCTCGCCTGGCGCGATGTCGCGGTGCGCTACAAGCAGACGGCGATCGGCATCGCCTGGGCCGTCGTCCGCCCGTTCCTCACGATGATCGTGTTCACGATTGTGTTCGGCCGGCTGGCCGATCTGCCGAGCGAGGGGACGGCGCCCTACCCGATAATGGTCTTCGCCGGCATGCTGCCGTGGTTCCTGTTTTCGACGATCCTCGGCGAGGCGTCGGGTTCGCTTGTCGCGAACGCCAATCTCGTCGGCAAGGTATATTTCCCGCGCATCATCATCCCCTGCGCGGTGGCGATCGTCGGACTGGTCGATTTCGCGATCAATCTCGCGGTAGTGTTCGGGTTGATGCTGTGGTACGGCTATTTCCCGAGCTGGCACATAGTGCTGCTGCCCGGATTTGTCGGGCTGGCGGTGCTGGCGAGCCTCGGGCCGGCTTTCGTCTTGACCGCGCTCAACATCA
>JBFXDF010000020.1:0-28156 GCA_050181375.1 Alphaproteobacteria bacterium | reverse complement strand
CCGGGATCGATTTCGACCTGCACGCGGTCGGCGAAATCTTCAAGCGCACCCCCTATATCGGCGACCTGAAGCCGGGCGGGCGCTATGTAATGAAGGACTTGCACGATATCGGCGGCGTGCCGGTACTGATGAAGGCGCTGCTCGACGGCGGCTATCTGCACGGCGACTGCCTGACCGTGACCGGCAGGACGATCGCCGAAAATCTCGCCGGCGTACGCTTTCCGACCGATCAGGATGTCGTTCGTCCCGTGTCGAACGCGATGTCGCCGACCGGCGGGGTGGTTGTGCTGCGCGGCAACCTCGCGCCGGAGGGCGCCATCGTGAAGGTCGCCGGCATGAAGACTGTGCGCTTCACCGGCGCCGCGCTGTGCTTCGACTGCGAGGAGGACGCCTTCGCCGCCGTCGAACAGCGGCGCTACAAGGAAGGCGACATCATCGTCATCCGCTACGAGGGGCCGAAAGGCGGACCCGGCATGCGCGAGATGCTGTCGACGACGGCGGCGCTCTACGGCCAGGGCATGGGCGAGAAGGTCGCGCTGATCACCGACGGGCGTTTTTCGGGAGCGACGCACGGGTTCTGCATCGGCCATGTCGGCCCCGAGGCGGCGGTCGGCGGGCCGATCGCGCTGCTCCGGAACGGCGACCGGATCACGATCGACGCCGTCGCCGGCACGATCGATGTCGCGCTGAGCGATGCCGAGCTGGCCGAGCGGCGCCGCGCCTGGACCCCGCGCAAAAACGACTACCAGTCGGGCACGTTGTGGAAATACGCGCAAACCGTCGGCACCGCCGAATATGGCGCCGTGACCCACCCCGGCGGCAAGGCGGAGGTGCGCGCCTACGCCGATCTGTAAACACTTCCGACCCCTCTGCGCCGCGCCCCTCACCCTGTCCCTCTCCCCCTGCACGGGGAGAGGGGACCCAGGCTGAAACGCCGCCTTTCCTCTCCCGCATTTCGCCCGCGGCGGGAGGGTCGGGGTAAGGCGAGACATCGCCTCGTCTCTGCCTCTTCCCGCGTGCGGGGAGAGGGCCGGGGTGAGGGGCGGTCGCGGTGACGATCTGGATGCGTACGCGGCGGCACGACCCCACGGCCGGGCTTGGCGATCTCGAAACCGCGCTCGCAGGCGATGACTGTCCGGTTTGCGCCAGAGCCGCCGGAGCCGACGGGCGCTGGCTCGACCGCTTTCTCGACGACGGGTATCTTGAGCGTGACGTCATGCGCCGCGTCGCGGCGGGCGGCGGATTCTGCGCCTTCCACACCTCCCGCCTGACGGCCATCGGGCAGAGCGCGACGGTCGCGATCATCTATCTCAGCCTGATCGAGGACCTGCTGCCGCGCCTCGCCGCCCGGCGAGACCGCCGCGGCCGCCACGTTCCGCTGCTCGCCGCGCCGGATGCGTGCGAGGCGTGCGCGCACCAGCGGGAGGTCGAACGCCGCGAATGTTTTTTTCTCGCGCTGCTGATCCGGGCGCGCGGTCTTCGCTGCTACGGCGCGCCGGCGCTGGTTTGCCTGCGTCATCTGCCGCCGCTTCTCGGCCAACTCGACGAGCGCGACATCGCCGGCATGCTCGCGCTGCACCGCGCCGCCACGGCGACGCTGGCGCCCGAGAATGACCCCGACAGCGCTATCCGAAGACTTCTCGGCCCGCTGTCGCTGCCCCGCGACCCCGCTGCCCCGCCACCGGACCCCGACAACGCCGACACCCCCGACCCGGTCCGCCGGATGCGCCGCCGCCTGCGCGAACTCCCGTCCTGCGCGATCTGCGCCGAGATCGCGGACGCAAGCGCGGAATGGCTGGCGTGGCTGGCGCGCGCCTCCGAAAATGCGGTCGACGCCGACGGGCTGTCGGATGTGCTGCCGCTATGCCGCGACCACGTCCGGCAGGCGCGCACGGTCGCCGGCCCGACGCTCGCGCCGGCGCTCGCCGCCGCTGTTCGGCGCGAGGCCGAGCAGCGTCTTGCGTTTGCCGGCGACGCCGCGGCGGGTTATGGCGGATCGCGGCGCCTGCTCGATCGGCTCGGACGCGCGTTCGGGGCCGCCCCGGCGCGCTCCGCCGTCCTCGCGTCGCTGCGCCGCGGCCGCGAGTGCCCGCTCTGCGCGCGAATCGGCGAGGCGGGCGAGCGGGCATTGGCGCTGCTGGCGGCGCTGGTCGAGGATGCCGATGGCCGCCATGCGTTCGAGAGCGGCTACGGCTTGTGCGTCCGCCACGCGGCGCTGGCGCTGGCGATGCCGCACTCCCCTGCCCTCTCCGACATCGTCGCGCGGACCACCCGGGCCCGCCTGCTGCCGCTGCGCTGGGAACTCGAGGAACAGTTGCGGCGCGGCGCGTGGCAGGCGCGGCCGCAGCGGCGCGGCGTCGAATCGGCCGCCTGGCTCCGGGCCGGCCCGCGCTTCGCCGGAACCGTTTAGCGCCGGGCGGTTGACGCCCGCCTGCCGGTGCGACATGTTCCCGGTTGAAATCGAGGGGATGGAGTTCCCCGGAACCGCCCGCCAGGGCTGATGACTCCTACCGCGACGGCGGCGGGAGTGTGCGCGAACCCGCCGCCCGGCGGGTTTTTTGTTGCACGGACCGGGGGGACGGCTTTGGTCTGGTCCTATCTCTGGGTGGCGATCGGCAGCGCGATCGGCGGAGTGGCGCGGTTCGCGCTGTCCGGGCTGATCGCGCAGCGCATCGGCGAGGTATTTCCGTGGGGAACCCTCGCCGTGAACGTTTCCGGTTCGCTCGTCATCGGGTTCTTTTTCACGCTGACCGAGCCGGACGGGCGTTTGCTGGTCGGAGCGACGGCGCGGCAGTTCGTCATGATCGGCATTTGCGGCGGTTACACGACATTTTCGTCGTTCAGCCTGCAAACCCTTAACCTCGCGCGCGACGGCGATTGGCTGCGCGCGTCGGGCAATATCGCCGTCTCGGTCGTGCTGTGCCTTGCCGCGGTGTGGGTTGGCCATATCGCCGCCGCGGCGATAAACCGCTGAGAGGTGTCCAATGCAGATACCGAAGCAGGCAACGCTGTTGCGCGTCTTTGTCGGCGAGGACGACCGCCACGGCCATCAGCCGCTCTATCAGGCGATCGTTCTGAAGGCGCGCGAGATGCACCTGGCCGGCGCCACCGTGCTGCGCGGTCCGATGGGCTACGGCCATTCGAGCCGGCTGCACACCGCGAAAATTCTGCGTCTTTCCGAGGATTTGCCGGTCATTATCGAGATCGTCGACAGCGAAGAGCGGATCAACGGCTTTCTGCCCGCGCTCGACGCGATGATGACAAGCGGCCTCGTCACGCTGGAGCGCGTCGCGGTGCTGCAATACGGCACCGAGCGGGCCGACGCGAATAAAGGCCCATGAACCCGGAGGCTCGCGCCGGTCCGTTCGCCGAGCCGCTGCGAAAAGCCGTCGGGACCGTGGCGGCGCTCAATCTCGCCTATTTCGGCGTCGAGTTCGCCGTGGCTCTGGCGATCGGCTCGGTCTCGCTGTTCGCCGATTCGATCGATTTCCTCGAAGACGCGGCGGTAAACGGGCTGATCCTGATCGCGCTCGGCTGGAGCGCCCGGAGTCGCGCCCTGGTCGGCATGGCGATGGCCGTGATCCTGCTCGTGCCCGGTGCGGCGACGGCTTTTATGGCATGGCAGAAATTCATCCTGCCGATACCTCCGGCCCCGGTGCCGCTCTCGCTCGCCGGGTTGGGCGCATTGGCGGTCAACCTGTTCTGCGCGTTTCTGCTCGTCCGCTTCCGCGCGCACGCCGGCAGCCTGACGCGGGCGGCCTGGCTGTCGGCGCGAAACGACGCGCTCGCCAACGTCGCGATCATCGCCGCCGGGTTCGCCACGGCCGCGACGCTATCGGTCTGGCCAGACCTGATCGTCGGACTCGGGATTTTCGCGATAAACCTCGATGCGGCTCGCGAGGTCTACACCGCCGCCCGCGCCGAGCGCCGCGGCCCGGTGCCCCAGCCTTGATGACAGGCATGCGTACTGGACCTCGCGGCGTTTCGCGCTATCTTAACCGATGAGGCAAGCTGTCGCAGTATCCTTTCCGGTATGCGCCAACGCCGCGACACGGAGGATGACGGTTGCCGCGAGTCCGGGTATAAGGCCGCCGCCGCGGCGTCGCGAACGGTCCGATCGCGCCTAGGGTCCGGGCCTCCAGTTCGGTCGTGGAGGGCAGGAGAAGCTATTGCAGCCTACCGACATCAGTAATCCCGACTATTTTCATAAGGTTGTCGATTGCCAATGGGCCTGCCCGGCGCACACGCCGGTGCCCGAATACATCAGGCTGATCGCCGACCGCCGGTTCGGCGAGGCCTGGGCGATCAATTGGAAATCGAATGTCTTCCCCGGCATTCTCGGGCGCACCTGCGACCGTCCATGCGAGCCGGCCTGCCGCCGCGTCCGCGTCGAGAAGGAGCCTGTCGCGATCTGCCGGTTGAAGCGCGTCGCCGCCGACAACAAGGGCGACATTTCCCGCTATCTGCCGCAACCGCCATTCGAAAAAAACGGCAAGCGCATCGCGCTGATTGGCGCCGGCCCGGCCTCGCTGACCGTCGCGCGCGACCTTGTTCCGCTCGGCTACGATTGCGTGCTGTTCGATGGCGACGCCAAGGGCGGCGGCATGATGCGCACGCAGATCCCGCGCTTCCGCCTGCCCGAATCGGTGACCGACGAGGAGGTGGACCGCATTGTCGATCTCGGCGTCGAAACCCGCTACGGCCATTTCGTCCACAGCCTGAAAGAGCTGCTGGCCGAGGGCTGGGACGCGGTGTTTGTCGGCTCCGGCGCGCCGCGCGGCCGCGAACTCGAGGTCCCCGGCCGCCAGGAGGCCGCCGCCAACATCCATATCGGCATCGACTGGCTGTCCTCGGTGTCGTTCGGCCATATCGACCGGATCGGCCGGCGCGTTGTCGTGCTCGGCGGCGGCAACACGGCGATGGATTGCTGCCGCTCGTCGCGCCGCCTCGGCGGCGAGGAGGTCACCGTCGTCGTCCGTTCCGGCTTCGAGGAAATGAAGGCGTCGCCGTGGGAGAAGGAGGATGCGATGCACGAGGGCATCCCGATCCTCAACTTCCTCGTGCCGGTCGAGTTCACCCACGACAACGGCACGCTGACCGGCGTCCTGTTCGAGAAGGTCAAGGCCGAATACGACGCGCGCGGCCGGCGCAATCTGGTGCCGACCGGTGAACCGCACACGCATATCCCGTGCGACGACGTGCTGGTCGCAATCGGTCAGGAAAACGCCTTCCCATGGATCGAGCGCGATATCGGCATCGAGTTCGACCGCTGGGACATGCCGAAGGTCGATCCCAAAACGATGCAATCGACGCTGCCGAACGTGTTTTTCGGCGGCGACGCGGCGTTCGGCCCGAAAAACATCATCTGGGCCGTCGCGCACGGTCACGACGCGGCGATCTCGATCGACCAGTATTGCCGCGGCGAGGATGTCCAGGACCGGCCGCCGCCCGGCGTGACCCTGGTCAGCCAGAAAATGGGCATCCACGAATGGAGCTATGATAACGACGTCTCGCTCGACCAGCGCTACCGCGTCCCGCTGCGCGAGCTGTCGGTCGCGCTGCACGACATCAAGGCCGAGGTTGAACTCGGCTATGACGACAAGCTCGCCTATCTTGAAGCCGAGCGCTGCCTGAACTGCGATATTCAGACGGTCTTCAACGGCAAATTGTGCATCGAGTGCGACGCCTGCGTCGATATCTGCCCGATGGACTGCATCACCTTCACCGAAGACGGCGAAGAGGACGATCTGCGCACCCGGCTCAGCGCCCCGGCGCTCAACCGCGAGCAGGACCTCTATATCGGCAACTCGCTCAAGACCGGGCGGATCATGGTCAAGGATGAGGATGTCTGCCTGCATTGCGGCCTGTGCGCCGAGCGCTGCCCTACCGGCGCCTGGGACATGAGCAAGTTCTCGATCGATATTACGCAAGCCGGCCCCGCATGCCGCTCGCGCTGATGCTCCCCGGCGTCGGCGCCGCAGCAGGACTGCGTCGGTGCGTCCTTCGAGACGCGCCCTGCAGGCGCCGCTCAGGATGACGTAACCGATGATGGCATTAAGAAAGTACGTCATCCTGAGGAGGCCGCGAAGCGGCCGTCTCGAAGGACGCACGGCGGCTACCCAGCTTCCCGCTATCCGTTTCGAAGAGCGCTGAAAACGATGACGCTGCAGTCGGAATCGCGTCCCGCGGCCATCGCCGCCGTCAACGACTTCGTCGTCAAATTCGCCAACGTCAACGGCTCCGGCTCGGCCAGCGCCAATGCGCTGTTTGCCAAGTCGGTGCTGCGCATGGGCATACCGGCGAGCTCGCGCAACATCTTTCCGTCGAACATCCAGGGCCTGCCGACCTGGTTCGAGGTGCGGATCAGCGACAGCGGCTATCTCGGCCGGCGCGGCGGCGTCGACATGATGGTCGCGATGAACCCGCAGACCTGGAACCAGGACATCGCCGAGATCGAGCCCGGCGGCTATCTGCTGTACGATTCGACAAAGCCGATGCCGGCCTCGCGGTTCCGCGACGACATCAACGTGATCGGCGCGCCGTTGACCGAAATCTGCAACCGCACCTACGACGACGCGCGGCAGCGGCAGCTGTTCAAGAACATCATCTATCTCGGCGTGCTCTCGGCGCTGCTCGACATGGACGTGGCGGCGATCGAAAAGCTGATCGGCGAGCAGTTCCGCGGCAAGGACGCGCTGATCAAGCCGAACCTCGACGCGCTGCATCTCGGCCGCGACTGGGCCAAGGGCGAACTCGATTGCCCGATCGGCCTCCGGCTCGAAACCCGCGACAAGGTCGGCGACCGCATTTTTACCAGCGGCAACGACGCGGCGGCGCTGGGCGCCGTCTATGGCGGCGCGACGGTGTGCGCGTGGTATCCGATCACCCCGTCCTCGTCGCTCGCCGAGGCGTTCGCGGCGCACAGCTACCGGCTGCGCCGCGACCCGGAGACAAAAAAGAACCGCTTTGCCATCATTCAGGCCGAGGACGAACTCGCCTCGATCGGCATGGTGATCGGCGCCGCGTGGAACGGCGCCCGCGCGTTTACCGCGACTTCCGGCCCCGGCATCTCGCTGATGCAGGAATTCATCGGCTTGGCGTATTTCGCCGAAATCCCGGCGGTCATTTTCGACATCCAGCGCGGCAGCCCATCGACCGGCATGCCGACCCGCACGCAGCAGGCCGACATCCTGTTGGCGGCCTATGCCTCGCACGGCGACACCAAGCATGTGCTGCTGTTCCCGCAGGACCCGAACGAGTCGTTCACATTCGCGGCCGACGCGCTCGATCTCGCCGACCGGCTGCAGACCCCGGTCTTTGTGATGATGGACCTCGATATAGGCATGAACGACTGGCTCGTGCCGCCCCTCAAATGGGACCCGGACCGCAAGTTCGACCGCGGCAAGGTGATGGGTTTCGAGGACCTCGAAGCCGGCAGGGAATTCGGCCGCTATCTCGACGTGGACGGCGACGGCATCCCGTATCGCACCTATCCCGGCACGCATCCGACGCGCGGCGCCTTCTTCACGCGCGGCACGACCAAGGACCGCTACGCCCGCTACACCGAGGAGGGCGGGCCGTATGTCGACAACATGCAGCGCCTCCTGCGCAAGTTCGAGACCGCGAAACGCTACGTGCCGCGCCCGATCAAGCGCGACGCGAAGGAACCGACCAAATTCGGCGCGATCTATTTCGGCTCGTCGTCGCTGGCGATGGAGGAGGCGCTCGACGCGCTCGAGGCGCGCGGCATCCATCTCGACACGCTGCGCATCCGCGCCTTCCCGTTCCACGACGACGTGTTCGACTTTATCGGCAATCACGAGCGCGTGTTTGTCGTCGAGCAGAACCGCGACAAGCAGATGCGCACGCTTCTGACGACCGAACTGGAGATCGACCCGGCCCGTCTCGTGCCGATCCTGCACTACGACGGCACGCCGATCACCGCGCGCTTTATCGTCAAGGCGATCGCCGACATGCTGTCGGTCGTCACCCTCGCCCCGCTGCGCAAGGCGCTGCCGTAACCCAATCCGGACCGCGGGCCTCTGGCCCGCACGCGGGCGGGACGCCTGCGCTCCAGGAGAAATCGATGACCTACATCGCCAAGCCCAAGCTGCACCACCCGAGGCTCCCGACCAACGAGCTCGGCTACACGCATCGCGACTACGAAGGCTCGGTCTCGACCTTGTGCGCCGGCTGCGGCCACGATTCGATCAGCGCCGCGATCATCCAGGCCTGCTTCGAGCTCTCGCTGCCGCCGCACCGCATCGCGAAACTGTCCGGCATCGGCTGCTCGTCAAAGACGCCGACCTATTTCCTGGGACAGTCGCACGGCTTCAACAGCGTGCACGGCCGCATGCCGAGCGTCCTGACCGGCGCCAACCTCGCCAACCGCGACCTGATCTACCTCGGCGTCTCGGGCGACGGCGACTCGGCCTCGATCGGCCTCGGGCAGTTCGCGCATTGCATCCGGCGCGGCGTCGACATGGTCTATATCGTCGAGAATAACGGCGTCTACGGGCTGACCAAGGGCCAGTTCTCGGCGACCGCCGACAAGGGGTCGAAGGCCAAGCGCGGCGCCGTCAACTCCGACTCGCCGATCGATCTCGTCGCGATGGCGCTGCAACTGGGTGCCTCGTTTGTCGCGCGCAGCTTCTCGGGCGACAAGTCGCAGCTCGTACCGCTGGTCAAGGCCGCGATCCAGCACAAGGGGGCCGCCTTTATCGACGTCGTGTCGCCCTGCGTCGCGTTCAACAACCACCCGGGATCGACCAAGAGCTTCGATTACGTGCGCGCCCATAACGAGGCGGTGAACCAGCTCGACTACATGATCGAACGCGCGGCGATCACCGCCGATTACGCGCCCGGCACGGTCGAAACCGTCGTGCAGCACGACGGCTCCGTGCTGCGCCTCAGAAAGCTCGCGACCGATTACGACCCGCACGACCGGATTTCGGCGCTGACCTATCTGCAGCAGCGTCACGCGGCCGGCGAGATCGTCACCGGGCTGTTGTTTGTCGAGGCCGATCACGGCGACCTGCACGCCTTTCTCGATACGGTCGCGGCGCCGCTCAACGCGCTTGACGAGGCCGAGCTGTGCCCGCCGCCCGACGCGCTCGACCGCTACAACGCCGCACACCGCTGACCGCCCGCCCTGATAACCTTCTCCGTAAGCGGGGCGAGGGAACGCAGCCGCATCACAATGCGAAACGTTCCCGAGACTACCAGGGCGAGGCCGTCACTCGCCCTCTCCCCGCGTGCGGGGAGAGGGCCGGGGTGAGGGGCTTTCTTCGTCCCGACTGCCGCGGTGGAAGCGTATAGCTCGCAGCGATGAACGACGTGTCCGAAGCATCCGAGGCGGTCCGCGCCAAACCTCCGATCGTGCGGCCGCGCGACGCGGCCTCGCTGATCGTGCTGCGCGGCAAAGGACGCGATCTGGAGCTGCTCGCCGGCCGCCGTCCCAAGACTGTCAGGTTCATGCCCGGCGTCTGGGTGTTTCCCGGCGGCGCGATCGATCCCGAGGACAGGAGGCCGTGGCGGGTCGAGAGCGCCGCCGCGCATCTGCCGCCGCGTCTCGCGCGCTCGGCCCGCGCCGCGCTGCGGGAAACCTGGGAGGAGGCCGGCGTGCTGGTCGGCCGCCGTGGCGGGCCCCCGACCCTGTCGGAAGACCGGCGCCGCCTCACCGCGGTAGAGACGGCCTATGCCGATCGCGGCGTCGATGCGGCGTTCGACGTCTTGACCTATATCGGCCGGGCGATCACCCCGACTCCGGTTTTCCGCCGCTTCAACACCCGCTTTTTCCTGGCCGACGGCGAGTGCGTGTTCGGCGACCCCGAATCGAGCGACGAACTCGAGGATGTCGGCTGGCACCCGATCGGCCGCATGGATCTCGTGCCGTTTCGCGACGTGTCGCAATTCATGCTCGCGCGCGCCGTCGCCGTGCGCGAGGGCACCGCGCCGCCCGAGGTGCCGCTGTTCTGCTCGGTGCGCAGCAAGCGCCGCATCCTCGTCTGCCGCGAAGCCGTGCGGGACCTCTAGAGCAAGGTCGGGTCAGATGGAAGCATCTGACGCGTGAATCTTGCTCTCGATTCAAATATGTAGAGCCTGATTCACGGCTCACATCGTTGCGATCTGAGCCGATCAGGCTCTAGAAATTCTCCAGGCTCAGCACTTCGTCGTCGTAATCGTACGCGAAAATCTCGGCGTGCCGGCCCCAGTCGATCACGGTGGCGAGCACCCGTTCGGCCTCTTCCTCCGACAGGTGGTCTTCGAGTTCGCGCGAGAACCGGGCGGCGGGCGCGCGATGGCCGGGCCGCTCGTCGAGCACCCGCCTGATATGCGCAGCCAGCGGGATGTTCTTCAGCAGCGCGGCGGCAAACAAGCGCTTGCGTTCGAGCATGTCGGCGTCGGCATAGGCGCGTCCCGCCGGGGTCAGCTCGATGTCGCCGCGGCTGACATTCGCAAAGCCGAGCAGCTGCAGCGCCTCGATCATCGGAAACAGCTCGTCCATGTCGAGGTTCTCCGCGTCGGCGAGCTGCGGCAGGTCGGCGCGGCCGTTATAGGCGGGTTCGGTCAGCCGTTCGATCAGCCCCGAGAATTGCTGCTCGGCCGCGTTGGGCAGGCGGTGGCCGATCCCGATCGGCTCCGGCTTGGCGCCGCGCCGCCCGTCGCGCCCCGGCACGGTCGTCAGCAGCGTGTAAACCTGATCGACCGTATGCCGGAACGCCGGGCTTTCCCAATCGCGCGGCCGCGGCAGCGGCACCCGCATTTCGGCGGTGATGCGGCCGGGGTCGCTGCCGAAAATGAGAATGCGGTCGGCCATCTCGACCGCCTCCTCGATGTTGTGCGAGACGAGCACGATCCCCTTGGTCGGGATGCGCCGCCGCACCCACAGCTCGGTCAAATCGTTGCGCAAGGTTTCGGCGGTCAGCACGTCGAGCTGCGAGAACGGCTCGTCTAGCAGCAGGATGTCCGGCTCGACGACGAGCGCCCGGGCGAATCCGACGCGCTGCCGCATGCCGCCCGACAGCTCCTTCGGATACGCGTTCTCGAAGCCGTCGAGGCCGATCCGGTCGATTGTCTCGACCGCGCTGCGGCGGCGCTCGGCGGCCGGAACGCCCTGCGCCTCGAGACCCAGTTCGACATTGCCGAGCACGGTCAGCCACGGGAACAGCGCGAAACTCTGGAACACCATCGCAACCCCGCGCACCGGCCCGTCGACCGGCACGCCGCGATATTCGACACGGCCCTCGCTCGGCTCGACGAGACCGGCCAGGATGCGCAGAAACGTCGATTTGCCCGACCCCGATTTGCCCAGAATGGCGACGATCTCGCCATCTCGCAGCGTGAAATCGACGCGCTCCAGCACCAGGCGTCCGAGGTGATCCGGCATCCGGTACGTCTTGCTGACGCCGATCGCACGCAACAGCGGCGCCGTCGCCCCGGCGCTTTCGGCGCGGGTTCGCGCGCCGCTCTCGACCATCGCATCGGACATCGACCGGTTCCTCTCAATCGAGCCGCAGCCGCTCGGCGGCCACCTCGTACAGCCGGCGCCACAGCAATCGGTTGAAGGCCAGAACGTACAGACACAGCACACCGATGCCGAGGGCGATGCGCGCCGCGTCGCCCGATGCCGTGTAGACCGCAATGTAAGCGCCGATGCCGGTCGCGCGCAGGGTCGTGTCGCCCCATTGCACGATCTCGGCCACGATGCTGGCGTTCCAGGCCCCGCCGGCGGCGGTCACCGCGCCGGTGACATAAGCCGGGAAGATCGCCGGCAGGATCACCCGCCGCCACCACAACGGCCCGCGTACTCCAAGATTGCCGGCGGCGAGCCGCAGCTCGCGCGACAATCCGGTCGTGCCGGCGATGACGTTGAACAGAATGTACCATTGCGTGCCCAGGATCATCAGCGGACTGAGCCAGATCTCCGGGTCGAGCCGGTATCTGAGGATCGCGACAACCGCCACCGGAAAAAACAGATTCGCCGGAAACGCGGCGAGGAACTGCACAATCGGCTGCGCCCGGTCCGCGATGCGCGGGCGCAGACCGATCCACACCCCGATCGGCACCCACACCAGCGAGGCCAGCGCGATCAGCACGACAACCCGCAACGCCGTGATCGAGCCGAGCAGAAAGACCCAGCCGATCTCGGCGGGCGCGACCCTGGCGCCGATAAACAATGCGATCCAGCCGAGCGCCGCCGCGGCCAGCGCGATCAGAGCGGCATCGAACCCTCGCTCGAAGGCTCGGGACGAAACGGCGATGCGCCGCCGCCGCGGCGGCCGCCGGGTTCGCAGCCGCTCCAGCGCGGCGATCGCGTCATCTATCCACGTGTTGAGCAGGCGCACGCCGCGCTGCAGCAGGTTGAACACCTGCGCCCGTTGCAGCACGATCAGAAACCACGGCCGCGGGTTCTCCTCCTCGCCCTGGGCGTCGCCGAATTTGCGCGACCACGCCAGCAGCGGACGGAACAGCAGCTGGTCGTACAGCAGGATCACGATCAGCATCGCGAGGACGGCATAGGCGATCGCGCCGAGAGCGCGCCGTTCAATCGCAACCGCGATATAGGAACCGATGCCGGGCAGCAGGATCGTCTGGTTCGCTACCGTGATCGCTTCGGACGCGACGACAAAAAACCAGCCGCCCGACACCGACATCATCATGTTCCAGACGAGGCTCGGGACGGCATGCGGCACTTCGAGCCGCCAGAAGCGCTGCCACGCCGACAAATGGTACATCCGGGCGGCCTCGATCAGGTCGGCCGGCACGGTGCGCAGCGACTGGTACACGCTGAACGTCATGTTCCAGGCCTGCGAGGTGAAGATCGCGAAGATCGCGGCGCATTCGACGCCGAGCAGCCGGCCCGGAAACAGCGCGATAAAGCCGCTGACCGTGATCGACAGAAACCCGAGAATCGGGACCGATTGCAGGATGTCGAGCGCCGGGATCAGGATCTTCTCGGCCTGCCGGCTCTTGGCCGCCAGCGCGGCATAGCCCAGGCTGAAGACCAGCGAGGCGGCGAGCGCCGCGACCATGCGCAGCACCGTGCGCAGCGCGTATTCCGGCAGATGCGACGGATCGAGGCTGATCGGCAGCGTTTCGCCGACTACATAGCGCGCCCCCATCGCAAAGCCGCCCCATGCGACGAGCGCCAGACCCCCCAGCACCAGCGGCAGCGCCACAAGGTCCCAGGCGTTCGGGCGCAGCCGCGACGGCCAGGCGATCAGGGGCAGACCCCAGCGCTTCTCCATGCTGCTTCCCATCCCCGGCTTGCCGCTCGCGGCCGCGGCGCGGTAGTCGGCCTCGTAGCCGATGAGCGCCGGGATGGCGAGCGCAATTCGGCCGTGCGCGTCGCGGCATCGTTTCGCCGCTTCCAGTCCGCTGGCCCGCCGCCGCTTTACCCTGGCCGCTGGCGGCCACATATTCGCGGTATGGCTCTGTTGAAAATCGCCCGTATGGGACACCCGGTGCTGCGGGTCCCGGCCAGGCCGGTCGACGACCCGTCCGCTCCCTGGGTGCGCCGCCTTGCCGGCGACATGATCGAGACGATGGAGGACGCCGGCGGTACCGGCATCGCCGCGCCGCAGGTGCACATGCCGTGGCGCATCGTCGTGTTCCGCGTCGGCGGAGAGCGCCTGACCGGTCTGCCCGGCGACGCCGAGCAGGACCTGACGGTTTTGATCAACCCGATCGTCGAGCCGGTCGGCGACGAGGTCGCGCTCGGCTGGGAGGGCTGCCTGTCGGTGCCCGGATTGCGCGGGGTGGTGCCGCGTCACCTGCGCATTCGCTATCGCGCCATCGGGCTGGACGGCGAGGTGATCGACCGCGAGGCGGCCGGTTTTCACGCCCGCGTCGTACAGCACGAATGCGACCATCTCGACGGCATTCTCTACCCGCAACGCATCACCGACCACCGCCTCATTGGCTTTGTCGACGAATTGCAGCGCCACCCGCTCGATGTCGCGGCGGTCCTCGGCACGGAGCACGTGAGATGAGCGAAATCACCGAGGATCATCTCGAGTGGGCGGTGGTCAGACGGCTTGCCATCATGCTCGAAACGCCTGACCCGCAATTTAATGTCACTCACGCATACGGTATGCTTGCACCAATCGTTTGTTGGGTCATGCAGCGTACCAGAGCCAAGGATGGTCCCGCCGCCACGCTGCGCAATACTCTAATCATTGATTCACCTTGGAATCTTTCTCATTTCCATATACGGAGATTTAAGCCGGGATTGATAACGAGTGAACGCAGTTTGGCTGCCTATGATTTTTTTATCGGCCTGAGGAATGCAATAGCGCACGGCGATGCACGGAAAGTTAAACCAATCAACTCACCACCCGATAGCAAAGACCGCTGCACACTAGAAGGATTTTCTTTTGAATGCGAAGCGTATACATCTCGTCCGCCTCGCCCGCCTACAATGCTTTGGAGCGGGACCATCCATTTGCTGGAGGCGGACATACGACGGCTCGGCCTGGAGTTGGCAGACCAATTTTGTATTAATCTTGGAGTGAAGAAGCCGAATTTTTCTATAATTGCATCTGAGCGTATCCGGGAGCCGGCGACATGAAAAGCCCGTTCGCCGACAGCGAGCGCGAGCGGCTGATCGAGGCGATCCTGCCGGACGTACCGTTCGACGGCTGGTCGCGGCGCGCGCTGCGCGCGGCGGCGCGGCGGGCCGGCATCCCGTACGAGGAAGCGACGGCGCTGTTCCCGCGCGGTGCGCCCGACATGGTCGCCGCGATGAGCCGTTGGGCCGATCGTCAGATGCTGCGGCGGCTCGAAACCGCCCTGGCGCAACCGCCCGGCCAGGCACCGGGAGCCGAGCCGCTCGGCCTGTCGCGGCGCGTCGCGCTGGCGATCCACGCCAGGTTCGAGGTCATGCTGCCGTGGCGCGAGGCGGCGCGGCGCGGCCTGTCGGTGCTGGCACTGCCGCAGAACGTGCCGCTCGGGTTGCGGCTGCTCTACGACAGCGTCGACGCGATCTGGGAGGGGGTCGGCGATCACCCGACCGATTTCAGCTATTACACAAAGCGCGCCAGCCTCGCCGCGATCCTGGCCGCCGCGACGCTGTATTGGCTCGACGACCGCTCGCCCGATTTCGCGGACACCGACGCCTTTGTCGAGCGCCGCCTCGCCGATCTCTACCGGCTGACCGGCATCCGCCGGCGCCTCGGCGCCGCCTCCGAGGCGCTGCCGAACCCGTTCCGGCTGTTCCGTCCGACGCGCTAGCGGATTACATCATTTCGTCACCCCCGCGAAAGCGGGGGCCCAGAGCGCCGAAGGTTTCGGTCGCCCTGGATTCCCGCTTCACTGTGCTCCGAAATCCGCGTGACAGGTCGCGGCAAACGCGCGAGGCTGCGCGGGTTCAAATCCCCCAGCAAGGATTCGCGCGATGCTCGAAAAGGACGTCGTCGTCACGACCAAATACGGCCGGATGCCGACCTTCGCGGTCTGCCCCGACGCGCCCGGCCAGTACCCCGGCATCATCTTCTACATGGACGCGCCGGGGATCCGCGAGGAGCTGCGCAACATGGCGCGGCGCATCGCCCGGGCCGGTTATTTCTGCCTACTGCCCGACATGTATTACCGGCTCGGGCATCTGCGCTTCGACGTGCACCGCCGCGACGACCCGATGGCGGCTGTCTTTCTCACCGCAATGAGAAGCCTGACGAACGCGGCGGTGATGGACGACACCGGCGGGCTGCTCGGCTTTCTCGACGCGCAGGACAAGGCGAAGCCCGGCCCGGTCGGCTGCGTCGGCTACTGCATGAGCGGCCAGTACATCACCAGCGCCGCGGCATTCTTCCCGCACCGCATCGCCTCGGCCGCCTCGCTCTACGGCGTCGGCATCATCACCGACAAGGAGGATTCGCCGCATCTCGTCCTCGACCGGGTCAAGGGCGAACTCTATTACGCCTTCGCCGAAACCGACCGCAGCGTGCCGCCGCATATCCCCGGCGAGCTGCAGGGCCTGCTCGAAAAGCACGGCGTCAAGCACGAGCTGAAGGTATTTCCCGGCACCGAGCACGGTTTCGCGTTTCCCGAGCGGACGATCTACGACACGCTCGCCGCCGAGGAGACCTGGGACAAGATGTTCGCGATGTGGGAGCGAACGCTGAAATAGCCGCCGTCGGTCACCTTATTCACCGCACCTGGCCGTCAGGATTTCGACGGCGGCGGCGATGACCGGCTCCGGCGCGAGATCGCGCAACGCGGCGGCGGCGATCACCTCGACGCGCCGGCCGCGCGGCGCGCAGCGCGCCGGGTCGGTGCCGGCCGAAAACAGCACGACAACCGCGCACCCGGCCGCCGCGGCGAGGTGGCAAACCCCGGTGTCGTTGCCGACCGTCAGCGCCGCGTGCTGCGCAAGCGCGCCGAGCAGCGCGAGATCGGTTTGCCCGGTCAGATCGACCGCTTCCGGGCAGGTCTCGCGAATGCGGGCGGCGAGCGGCGCCTCCGGCGCGGTCCCGACGATGACGGCGCGACACCCGGCCGCCTCGAGTGCCCGCGCCAGCGCGCCGAAGCGCTCGGCCGGCCAGCGTTTTTCCGGGTGAGCCGGCGACGCCCCCGGAACCAGCAGCACGAAATCCCGGTTCCGCAAACCATCCGGCAGCGTGCGCCGGAGCGGCGGCAGCGCCGGCAGCGGCGTCGGATATATCCCCGCCATCAACAGCTGCTCGGCCTGCTTGTCGAGCGTGTGCTGCGCGTCGCGGCCGAGGTTGGCGTGCGGATGCGAGCAGCGCCATGCGATGCCGGACCATTCCGGCAGGCCCGGCCGCAGCAGCCCGGCATACGCCGCCGACCGGTGCGAGGTTTGCAGATCGTAAACCCGGTCGAAGCGGCCGTCCCGCAGCCGGCGGCGCAGGCGCAGCCACCCCCGAGGCGCGAACACGCCGGGCCGCTCGTCGACGATCACCTCGTCGAACCAGCCGAGCTCCTCGGCAAACCCCGCCAAGGGGCGCGCCGTCAGCAGGCCAATATGGTCGCCCTCGTGATGGCGGCGGATCGCCGCGATCGGCCCCAGAGCCTGAACAAAATCGCCGAGCGCGCTGAGCCGGATCACCAGAATGCGCCGGCGCCCGTCGCCGCCGCGCCGCGCCGCGCGCTCGAACGCCGCGAATACCGCGGCATGGTCCGCCGGATCGGCGCTGCCGACAGCCTGCTCCAGCGCCCGCGCCACCGGCTTCGCCAACCGCTCGGGCGCGCGGGCGAGCGCATGGCGGCGGTCGCGCCGCCACCACGGGACGGCCTCGTTCCACTCGAAGAAGTGGCGGAGCGGGGTGCCGGGTGGGAAGTCGCGCGCCGCGAGGTTCATCCCGGCGAACCGGCCATCACGTCGAGCAGGATCGCTTCGAGCCGGCGCGACTGCGCCGCCGCCCCGAACCGCTTGGCCGCGACCTCGCGCGCCCGCCGGCCCATGGACCGCCGCAAACCGGGGTCGCCGATCAGCCGGCGCAGCGCCGCCGCCAACGCTTCCGGATCGCCGGGCGGCACCAGTAGGCCGGTCTCCTCGTGCGCCACCGCCTCGGGAATGCCGGCATGGCGCGAGGCGACGACCGGCACGCCTTCCGCCATCGCCTCCAGCACGACGTTCGGCAACCCCTCGGCATCGCCGTCCGCCGCCGCGACGCTCGGCACACAGACCGCCAGCGCGCCGCGCATCCGCCGCCGCAACGCCGCGTTCGCCAGCCAGCCGGCGAATTCGACATTGCCGAGCGGCGCCGCCAGCCGCTTCAGCTCATCGCCCATCGGCCCTTCGCCGGCCAGGATCGCAGGCGGACGAATCGCCGGGTCGAGAAGCCGTAGCGCGTCGAGCAGCACCGCCGCCCCCTTTTTCTCGACAAAACGCCCGGCGAACAGGATCGGGGCCCCCTCCCCTTCCGGTTCGCCGCCGCTATTCTCGGGACCGGGTTCGACGCCGTAGCGATGCACGAGCAGCTTTTCCGCCGGAAAGCCGCGTCGCAGCAGGCTGTCGCGAATGTATTCCGAGACGCAAATAAACAGCGCCGCCTCGCGCTGCAAACGGGCGAGACGGCGCTGAAACACGGTCGGCGGCCAGCGCCGGCGGTAATGCGACTCCTTTGTCGCGTCGCCGCCGTGGAACGTGACCACCAGCGGCACGCGCAGCGCCCGCGCGATCGGCAGCGCCAGCGCGCCGCCGCGGCCGAAATGCGCGTGGACGAGACCCGGCCGCAACGAAGCGAGGTCGGGCACCGCCGGCATCATGCCAAACTCCTTGAACAGAGCCCGGCCGATGATGCCGCGCACGCCGCCGCCGCCGAGCATCAGCGGCTCGGTTCCGAGATCGCCGACCCCGTCGCCGCGATGCCGCCCGACCCATACCGGCGACAAATGCTCGAACCCGACATAGAGCCGGCGCAGAAACTGCGCCTCCGAGCGCGGCACGACGCGGTCGCGATACGCCAGAATCGGCTGCCGATCGGCGCCGGCCGGATCCCGCCCAGGCTCAGCCAATCAGCGCCTCGTAGCGCGACGCGACCTCGTCCCAGCTCAGCCCGCGCTGGCGCGCCAGCGCCTCCCGGTGAAAGCGCCGCCAGGTCTCGTCGTCGCGCAAGAGGCGGATCGCCGCCGCCGCGAACGCCGCGTCGTCGGCCGCCACCACCCCGGTCACGCCGTCGACGACCCGCTCGGCGACCATGCCGACCGGCTGTACGACGACCGGCAGCCCGATCGATTGCGCCTCGGCCAGCGCCGTGCAAAAGGCCTCGCCCGGATCGCCGCGATACAGCATGACCCGCGACCCGGCCAGCACCGCCGCCAATTCCTCGTGCCGCACCGGCTTGTGGCGCCGCACGCCGCTGTCATGCATCGCATCGACGCGCGCCAGCACCGCCTCCATCCGGCGCGCCCGCTCGCCCGCCCCGCCATACACCGCCGGGCCGCAATAGACATGCAGCTCCGCCCCCGGAACTTCCGGCGAGATCCGCGCCGCCCACAAATCGAGCAGCCAATCGAGGCCGCGCAGCGGGTTTGACGTAAACACCGCCCGCGGCGGCGGCGGCTCGCGCGGCTCCGCCTCGCGGAACGGCGCCAACAGCCCGTAGGGCATGATCGCCTCGCCGCCGCGCGGCAGCCAGCGCGGCACCGTGCCGGCATGGTGCCGGCCGCATAGCACCAGGGTCGGCCGGTAGCGCGCCAGAGGCCACAGATTGCGCGGTTTTTTCAAAT
Organism: Alphaproteobacteria bacterium; assembly: GCA_050181375.1. Taxonomy (GTDB): domain Bacteria; phylum Pseudomonadota; class Alphaproteobacteria; order ATCC43930; family CGMCC-115725; genus DATARH01. The sequence goes on along the minus strand of JBFXDF010000020.1, from coordinate 8,962 downwards.
AGCGCGCCGGGTTGTGCAGCCAGAACAGCCGCCGCCCGGCGCGCGGCACAAGGCCGAGGAGCCGGGCGCCGCGATTGGCGATCAACAAATCGCAGCTTTCCGGCGCGCCGCTCGCCAGCGGCGCCCAGGCGACGCCGTTATGCGCGGTCGGCATCGCGCATTTGCTGCGCGCCTCGACGCGGTGGCCGCGCGCCGCCAGCGCCTCGGCGAGCGCGATAAACGCCGTCTCGGCGCCGCCGAGCGGCCCGGTCTCGACGCTTCTGCCGTCGAACGCGATCCCGTCATCGGCCATCACGATACGCGCCATCAGTCGCGGCCCATCAGTCCCCCCGGTCGGCCGGCCCCCGCGGGCCGTCCCGGCGGTCGTCCCCGCGGTCATCCAGGGGGTCGAGCCGGGCCTTCAGATACGACAGGATCGGGTAGAGCGCCGCGCACAGCGCGACGAGAAACCCCCAAGCGCCCTCGCGATACCCCCGGCGGGCGACGTAGCACTTCCAGAAGCGCGAGAAGATCCGCCGCAGATTATGCGCAAAGCCGCCGATATCGCCGCTGTCGCGCAGATCCCGCGCCCGCGCGGTGGTATAGCGGTCGAGGCGGCGCAGCATGTCCGAGATGTTGCGATCGACGTAATGCGCCAACGGCGCCGTGAGCGTCGGCCCCTGGCTGCCCGACAGCGTCACGGCCGGATGCACGCGGCCCGCGCCCCAGTGCTTCGCGCCACGCCGAAACAGCCCGGCATGCGCCGACCGGCCGAACGACGCACCCCACCCCCAGCGCACCAGCCGGTCGCCGATGTAGTTGTCGATGCGGATCAGATGCCAATCCGCGGTCGAACGCCCCACAACCGCCCCGATTTCGGCACCGAGCTCCGGCCCGACCCGCTCGTCGGCGTCAATTTCGAGGACCCATTCGCCGCGGCACGCCGCGATGCCGGTGTTGCGCCGTTCCCCCTCGCGCTCCCACGCGCCCTCGATAATCCGGTCGGTGAACCGCCGCGCAATCGCACCGGAGCCGTCGTTGCAGCGGTCGAGCACGACGACAATCTCGTCGGCGAAGCCAAGACAACGCAAGCAATCGGCCAGCTGCCCGGCCTCGTTGCGCGCCACGACCAGCGCGGAAAGCCTCGGCGGCAGCGCCACACCGCGTGGGGCAGCCGGTTGCGCCGGATCGATCGCGGCGATGCTCATGCCGCCTCGCTCGCGGCCCGGCGCCATAACCGCGCCGCGGCGTCCTCGACCGCCTCGACCGACAGGCTGTCCATCAGCGTATCGGTCGTCAGGTGGTGATAATCCGGGCCGAACAGCTTTTCGCGCGGCGTCGCGGTTTGCGCCACGGCGGTGCACCGGCCCCACGGCGCATACTGCTCGACCGGGCTTGGCCCGAACAAACCGAGGGTCGGTACGCCGGCCGCCGCCGCGATGTGCATCAGCCCGGTGTCGTTGCCGATGAACAGCATCGAGCGCCGCAGCACCGCGGCGGCGGTCAGCAGATCGACGCGGCCGACGAGATCGACCACATACCGCGACGGCACGGCGGCGAGCAGCGGGACGGCCTGCGCCCGCTCGTGCGGCGCCGCCATGACCGCGATCCGGGCGCCGGCAAACGGGCCGCCGCTTGCCGTCAGCCGCCGCGCCAGTTCGGCGAATCGCTCGGCGCGCCACTGCTTGCCGCGCCAGTTCGCGGCCGGTCCGATCGCCAGCACCGGCGGACCCGGCGGCAGCAACGCGAGCGCCGCGCGCTCGTGCTCCGGCGCGGTCCACAAACGCGGCCCGGGCGGCGGGTCGAGGTCGAACAGGCGGGCGAGCTGGCGCACCCGATGCTCGCGCGGATCGCCCTTGGCCATGACCCGGCGCTCGCCGGCCCGCAGCATCCAGGCAAGCGCCGAGCCGCGCAGATCGATGACCAGATCCCAGCGCCTTCCTGCCACCCGAGCCAGCAGCGCCGCCCAGTGCAGCGAGAATGGCCGCTTCGTCACGGCGATCACGCGCTCGAGCCCGGGCACCGCGGCGAATAGCGGCGCCGCCAGCGGCCCCGCCGCGATCGTGACCCGCGCGGCCGGATAACGCTCGACGAGATGCGCCAGCAGCCCGGTCGACAAGACGGCATCGCCGATCCGGGTCCCGGTGACAAAAAGAATATTCATCGCGGCACGAACAGCATCGCTGCTTAGGCTTTTATCAAAGGCCGACGATGGCATTAAGAAAGAACGTCATCCTGAGGGACGCTGCGGAAGGAGCGCGCCGCGAAGGACGGCACGCAGTCGATCCAACCAAATCAGGGTACCGCCGTCATGCGCTGTCCGGCTGGCCCGTGCCGGCATCGGGCCAGCGCCGGTGCACCCAGAACCAGTGCTCCGGGCGCTCGCGAATCCAGCGCTCGAGCGTCCCATTGACCGCCGCCATGATCGCCGCAACATCGGTCGCGCGGTTGCCGGTATCGGGAAGCGGCAGCGGCGGCTCGACGGTCAGACGGAACCGCGCGCCGCCGACCCGCTCGATCCGCACCGGCAGCAGATCGCAGTCAAACCGCTGCGCCAGCAGCGCCACGGTTGGCGCCGTCATCGCGTCGCGGCCGAAGAACGGCACCGGGATGCCCTCGTTCAGCTTCTGGTCCACCAGGATAAAGAGATGCACACCACGCCGCAGCGCCGCCACCCCTCGCCGCCCGACCGCCTCCTTTGGGATCACCTCGCCCGGCCAGCCGCGATACCGCACGATCATCCGATCGACGACCGGGTTGTTGGCGGTGCGGTAGACGAGGCCGCCGTCGATCCCGTATTGCCCGGCCGCGAGCTGCGAAATCTCCCAATTCGCGAGATGGCCGGAGAACAGGATCATGCGCCGCCGCTCGGCGAGCGCGCGCTCGATATGTTCGATGCCGCGTATCTCGACCCGCCCGTCACCCGAGAACACGCGGATCCGCTGCAGATGCGGGTACTCGGCGGCGACCCGGCCGAGATTGTCCCACATGCCGCGAACGATCCGCTCGATCGCGTCGGCCGTCAGTTCGGGAAAGGCGGCGGCGAGATTGGCGCGGGCCTGCGCGCTGACGCCGAGACCGGGTCCGATCCGCCGGCCGAGCCATCCGCCGAACCAGGACGCCGCGTCGAGCGGCATCATCCGGCAAAGACCGAAGAACACCGCCACGAAAGCCGCCTCGACGCGGTACCAGGACTGCCGCGACTCAGGCGGTCTGCGGGTTTCGGACAGGGTGACCATCGCGGCTTCATAGCCCAGCTCGGCCGTCGGCGTCATCTATCCCGGCTCGCCCGAGTGGCTTGTCGACTTCCGACGCAGGGGCTCGGCGTCCCGAACGTCGGCGGCAAAAACAACACAATTGCCTGCCATCATCATACACGTTCGGCGCCAGCGCGGCGCCGGGATCGATATCGTTGCTGTTGTTTTGCTGCAAAAGAAGGGACGACGGTACGCTGGGCGGCGAGTTTTTGCGGCGGAAAGCCTGGGATTTTCCGGGTCGTTTCAACCTATGCGCGCGGCGTTTGCTGCTGATTTCCTGCAGGTGCAGCAAACCGCTAAACCAGAGGTGGATCACGGCCGATGCCAACACCGCGACACGGGGTCCCGGTGCTGCTTAAGCAAATGTCACGACGGTATTTTTTGAACTGGAGGCACGCAATTTTCGCGATGGAAAGCTCGTCCGCCGGCGTGCGGCAAAATGACGGGCAGCAGCGGACGGCGGCGGCGCGGAGCAGCAAAGCCCGGCGCCGCTGCATGCCCGGTCGGGCCAGGCCGCTACAGCAGCATCGTCAGCGGGTCTTCGACCAGCCGCTTGAAGGCGGCGAGGAACTGCGCGCCGACCGCGCCGTCGACGACCCGGTGGTCGCACGACAACGTGCAGGTCATCACCGTCGCGACCGCGAGTTCGCCGTTGCGCACGACCGGGCGCGGCTCGCCGGCCCCGACCGCCAGGATGCAGCCATGCGGCGGGTTGATGACGGCGGCGAAGTCGCGGGTGCCGTACATGCCGAGGTTGGAGACCGAAAACGTGCCGCCCTGGAATTCCTCGAGCTTCAGCTTGCCGGCGCGGGCGCGCTCGGCGAGATCCCTGGTCTCGGCGGCGATCTGCGCCAGCCCCTTCTGGTCGGCGCCCTTGACGATCGGCGTGATCAGCCCGTCATCGAGCGCCACCGCGACCGCGATATCGACCCGTTCCCACAGCAGGATCGCGTCGTCGCTCCACGAGGCATTCGCCGCCGGCACCCGCCGCAGCGCCAGCGCCGCGGCGCGGATCACGAAATCGTTGATCGAGATGCGGTATTCATCCGATTTGGCGTTGAGCGCCTTGCGGGTGTTCAGCAACTCGTCGATCGAACAATCGATCGACATATAGAAATGCGGAACGGTCTGCTTCGCCTCGGTCAGCCGGCGCGCGATGATGCGGCGCATCGCGGTGTGCGGCTTTTCCGTATAGGGCGGGTTGCCGGCCAGCGCCAGCACCTGCTCCTTCGCGAATACCGGGGCGGACGGCGCCGGCGGCTCGGTCCCGACCCCGACGGCGATCGTCGCGGCTTCGGGCGGCCGGGCCGCGGGTTGCGCGGCGCCCGGTCGCGCCAGCGCCCGTTCGATATCCGCCTTGACGACGCGGCCCTGCGGACCCGAGCCGCGGATCTGCGCCAAATCGAGCCCGGCATGATGGGCCATGCGCCGCGCCAGCGGGCTGGCGAAGATGCGGCCGCCTTCCGCTGCCGCGGAACCATTGCCGCGCGGCGCCGCATCGGACGTACCCCCACCCCTGCCCTCTCCCGCTGGCGGAGGAGAGGGATGGCTGATGCCGTCTCCCGCCCCCTCCCCCGCTCGCGCGGGAGGGTTAGGGCGGGAGCTTGCCGGCTCCGGCCGTTGCGGCGAGCGCTGCTCCGGCGCGGCCTCGATACCTTGCAACGCCGATTCGTCCTCGCCTTCTTCGAGCAGCACCGCGATCGGCTCGTTGATCTTGATGCCCTGCGCGCCCTCCGGAACGATGATCTTGCCGATGCGGCCTTCGTCGACCGCCTCGTATTCCATCGTCGCCTTGTCGGTCTCGATCTCGGCGATCACGTCCCCGGCATGGACCTCGTCGCCCTCTTTCTTGAGCCAGCGGGCGAGATTGCCTTCGGTCATCGTCGGCGACAGCGCCGGCATCCGAATTTCGATGGGCATTGCGACTCCGGGCGACACCCCTCTCCCGCACCGCGGGAGAGGGAGGGGCCCAGCGCGGAGCGCTGGGAGGGTGAGGGTTGCGGCGCAAGAGCCCTCACAGGGCTCCGCACGGGTCAAGCCCACGGGCTGAAGGCTACTACGCGCGCCACCCTCTCCCGCAATGCGGGAGAGGGGATTTCAACGGTACGTTACTTCCCTCGCGGCGGCGACGATGTCCTCGACCTGCGGGGTGGCGAGCCGTTCGAGATTGGCCGCATAGGGCAACGGGACGTCTTTGCCGGTCACCCGTTTCAGCGGCGCGTCGAGCCAGTCGAAGCATTCTTCCATCATGATCGCCGCGATCTCCGAGCCGATCCCGGCGAACGGCCAGCCCTCCTCGACCGAGACGATCCGGTTGGTCTTCTTGATCGATTCGACCACCGTCGCGACATCGAGCGGGCGCAGCGAGCGCAGGTCGATCACCTCGGCCGAGATGCCGGCGCCCTCCAACTCCTCGGCGGCCTGCAACGCCAGCTTCACCATGCGCGAGAAGGCCGCGATCGTGACGTGCTCGCCCACCCGCGCGATACGCGCCTTGCCGATCGGCACGAGGTATTCGGGGTCCGCGGGCACCGGAAAGTGCTCGCCGTAGACGAGTTCGTGTTCGAGAAAAATCACCGGGTTCGGGTCGCGAATCGCCGATTTCAGCAGTCCCTTGTGGTCCGCCCCGCTGTAGGGAGCGACGACCTTGAGCCCGGGGACATGCGCGTACCAGCTCGCGTAGCATTGCGAATGCTGCGCCGCGACGCGCGAGGCGATCCCGTTCGGCCCGCGAAACACGATCGGGGCCGACATCTGGCCGCCCGACATATACCGCGTCTTCGCCGCCGAGTTGATGATCTGGTCCATCGCCTGCATGGCGAAATTGAACGTCATGAACTCGACGACCGGCCGAAGTCCGGCGAACGCGGCGCCGACCCCGAGCCCGGCGAAACCGTGCTCGGTAATCGGTGTGTCGATAACGCGGCGCGGCCCGAATTCCTGCAGCAGGCCCTGGCTTACCTTGTACGCGCCCTGATATTCGCCGACCTCCTCGCCGAGCAGGAACACGCTGTCGTCACGCCGCATCTCCTCGGCCATCGCGTCGCGCAGCGCCTCGCGCACCGTCATCGTGACGGTTTTTCCGGCATAATCCTCGGGGCCGTGTGCCGGCACCGCGTCCGGAACCGGCGGCTTCTTTTTGTCAGCTTGCTGCTTCGGCGCGCGAGCGGCCGGAGACGGCGGTGTCGCCTCGGCGCGCTGGTCGGGGGGCGGCGGCGCCGGCCGACCCGGCTGCGCACCCGAGGGCGGGCTCGGAGGTACCGCTGCGTCGACCCGCGACGGGCGCGCGACGCCGTCCTCGCCGTTTTCGTCGATCAGCGCGATCGGCGTGTTGACCGCGACATGGTCGGTGCCCTCGGGAATGACGATTTTCGCGAGCACGCCCTCATCGACCGCCTCGACCTCCATCGTCGCCTTGTCGGTCTCGATTTCGGCGAGCACGTCGCCCGCCCTGACCGTGTCGCCCTCGCTCTTGATCCAGCGCGCGATCTTGCCCTCCGTCATTGTCGGCGACAGCGCCGGCATCAGCACTTCGCTAGTCATTGCTCCTCGGCCGCTCCTCGGCATCCGACCGGCCGGTTGCGATCATGCCGTCCGGCCTTGCCCTGTTCCCTAGGCATCGGCCAGCACATCGGTCCACAATTCTTCCGGATCCGGCTCGGGGCACTCCTGCGCGTACTGCGCCGCCTCGACGACGATGTCGCGGGCGTTCCGCTCGATCCGCCGCAGCTCGTCTTCGTCGGCGACGCCCTGGTCGATCAGGCGCTGGCGCAGCTGCGCGATCGGGTCGTGCTCGGTGCGCATCCGATCGACCTCTTCCTTTGTCCGGTATTTGGCCGGATCGGACATCGAATGGCCGCGGTAGCGATAGGTCAGCATTTCGACGATGATCGGCCCCTCGCCGGAGCGGGCGTGCTCGGCCGCCGCGAGAGCCGCTTCGTGAACCGCGACAACATCCATCCCATCGACCTGTTCGCCGGGGATGCCGTAGGCCACCCCGCGGTGAAACAGGTCGGTGCCCGCCGACGCGCGGGCGACCGAGGTGCCCATGCCGTAGCGGTTGTTCTCGATCACATAGACGACCGGCAGCTTCCACAGCGCGGCCATGTTGAAACTTTCGTAAACCTGGCCCTGGTTGATCGCGCCGTCGCCGAGATAGGTCGCCGAAATCCGCCCGTCCTCGCGGTAGCGATGAGCGAAGGCAAGGCCGGTGCCGATCGGCACCTGCGCCCCGACGATGCCGTGGCCGCCGTAAAAATTCTTCTCGCGGCTGAACATGTGCATCGAGCCGCCTTTGCCGCGCGAATAGCCGCAGCGCCGCCCGGTCAATTCGGCCATGACGCCCTTCGGGTCCATGCCGCAGGCCAGCATGTGGCCGTGGTCGCGGTAGGAGGTGATAACCGTGTCGCCGTCTTTGAGCGCCGCCTGCACGCCGACGACAACCGCTTCCTGCCCGATATAGAGGTGGCAGAACCCGCCGATCAGACCCATGCCGTACATCTGCCCGGCGCGCTCCTCGAAGCGCCGGATCAGCAGCATGTCCGTGTAGTAGCGCTTGAGCGCCTCGGGCGCGGCGGACGCTTCGGCCGGCTTTACCGCCTTGGCCTTGCGCATGACGGGCATCGGGCTTCCTCCGGGCTGCGTCCGAAGGATGGGGCGAAATCCCCCGGTTTGCAACGGGGCGTGGATCAATATCTAGGTTGCGACAGGAACCCACGACACCGCGAGATGGCCGGCCGGCGATCAGCGCTTGTCGGCCGGCAGCGGGATCACGATCTCATCGGGTCGCAATACATCGAGCGTCTTCCGGATCTGCGACTCGAGCAAATCCGGATCGACATGATCGGCGCGCATATGAGCGACCCGATGCTGCAGCTCGGCGCGCTTGGCCGATGCGACCTCCAGCTTTGCTTGAGCCTGCCGAAGCTCATGCGAGAGCCGAACCCAAGCGAGCAGTCCGCGGTCGCCCTCGACAAGGTGATAACCGAAATACCCGGTCACCATGATGGCGACGGCCGGCCACGTCAGCGCTCGCGCCCGCTTCCGAATCTCGCGCATTACGATCATTTTCCGACGCAATCACGTCGAGCCGCGCTGGTCAACGGGAATTGACGTTTTGCTCCCGCGGCAGGAAAACCGATCAACCGCGACGCCGCCGGGGGCGAGGCTGAGTGCCGCCGTAGCCCACCTCCCTTTGCAGGGGCCCGGCGCTCGCTCCTCCTTAGCGGCAACACGTTTCTCAACCGCGCAGCACGCCGCGGCCCGGATAGAGCGCCGAATCGCCGAGCTGCTCCTCGATGCGGATCAGCTGGTTGTATTTCGCGAGCCGGTCGGAGCGCGACAGCGACCCCGTTTTGATCTGCCCGCAATTCGTCGCCACCGCGAGATCGGCGATCGTCGTGTCCTCGGTCTCGCCCGAGCGGTGCGACATGACCGCGCCGTAGCCGGACCGCGTCGCGATTTCGATCGTCTCCAGCGTCTCGGACAGCGTGCCGATCTGGTTGACCTTGACAAGCACCGCATTGCCGACGCCGCGCGCGATGCCGTCCTTCAGCCGTTGCGGATTGGTCACAAAGGCGTCGTCGCCGACCAGCTGTACGCGCGCGCCGAGTTCGCGGGTCAGCAGCGCCCACCCCTCCCAATCGTCCTCGGCCATGCCGTCCTCGATCGATACGATCGGGTAACGGGCGACAAGATCGGCGTAATACGCAACCATTCCGGCGGCG
>JBFXDF010000019.1:0-28325 GCA_050181375.1 Alphaproteobacteria bacterium | reverse complement strand
GTTTCAAGCCGGGTTATCGCCAGCTGCCGCTCGACACCGCGCTGGACTGGTCGGAATGGGGGTCGTTCGCGAGCGCCGCCGAGATGTGCAACAACAACGGCGCGTGCCGCAAATCCGACCCCGGCGTGATGTGCCCGTCGTACCGCGCCACCGGCGACGAAACGCACCTGACGCGCGGCCGCGCCAATACGCTGCGCCTGGCGCTGTCCGGCCAGCTCGGTCCGGATGCGCTGGTCTCCGACGAGATGCGCGACACGCTGGCGCTGTGCGTCTCGTGCAAGGGCTGCAAGCGCGAATGCCCGACCGGCGTCGACATGGCGCGCATGAAGATCGAGTTCATGTATCACTTTAAGAAGCGGCACGGCCTGTCCGCGCGCGACCGCGCGATCGCCTATCTGCCGCGCTACGCGCCGTTCGCGGCGCGGCTCGCGCGGTTCACAAAGCTGCGCAACCGGATCCCGGCCCTGGCCGCGCTCGATGAGCGGGTGCTGGGCTTTAGCGCGCGGCGGCAGATGCCGGAATGGTCGCCGAACCCGTATAAGGGCGCGGAAAGTTCATTAGGACCGCTGGCGTCTCGCCGACATGCCGGCGAGACGCCAGCGGTCCAAAGCGGCGATGTCGTCCTGCTGGTCGATACCTTCAACCGCTGGTTCGAGCCGGAAAACGCGCGCGCCGCCGAGCGGGTGCTGACCCGCGCCGGGTATCGGGTGACGACGCCGGAGCCGGCGGTCGGACGGCCGCTATGCTGCGGCCGCACATTTCTCGGCGCCGGGCTGATCGACGAGGCGCGCCGGGAGGCCCGCCGCATGCTCGACGCGCTGGCGCCGGCGGTGGCCGCAGGCACTCCGATCGTCGGCCTCGAGCCGGCCTGCCTGTTGACGTTGCGCGACGAATTCCCGGCGATATTGCCGGGACCCGAGACACAGGCCCTCGCCGCACGCGCGCTTCTGTTCGAGGAATTTGTTGCCGCCGAGCGCAACGAGGGCCGCTTCGACCTGAAACTCGCACCGATGCCGGGACACAACGCGCTCCTGCACGGGCATTGTCACCAGAAGGCGTTCGGCACCATCAACGCCGCGGCCGAGGCGCTGCGGCTGATCCCGGAACTGACCGTCGAAACCTTCGACTCGACCTGTTGCGGCATGGCCGGCTCGTTCGGCTTGGAAGCCGAGCATTACGACATCTCGATGCGGATCGGCGAACTGGGCGTATTGCCGAAAATACGCGCCGCGTCGCCCGAAACGATGCTGGCCGCGTGCGGCACCAGCTGCCGCCATCAGATAGCCGAAGGCGCCGGCCGCGAGGCCCGCCACATCGTGCAAATCCTCGACGAGGCTTCGCGCTAAAGCGACGCGGGTCCTGTGGTAGCCGCGGTGAGGGGTTGCATCAGTCTAACCGAGGTTTTTTACGAGCAGGTCGAGCGCGGCGACCGTAAAGGCGCGCATGTTGGCGACGCGGTCGGGGCTGCCGGTCTCGATCGTGATGGCGCGTTCGACGGGCCCCAGCACCGCGATGCAGGAATGCCCCGGCGCGTGACCGTAGCGGCTGCCGGTCGGCCCGGCGGTTCCGGTCTCGCCGATCGCCCAGGTCGTCGCGAGCCGCTCGCGGATCTTGCGGGCGAACAGCATCGCGTAGGGTTCGGTCGACGGCGTGATGCCGGTCAGTGCCGCGAACTCTTCGTCGGTGACGCGCAGGAGTTCGGTGCGCGAGGCGCGCGTGTAAACGACCGCGCCGCCCATGAAATAGGCGGAGGCGCCGGCCACCGCGAGCAGCGCCGCCGAGATCAGCCCGGCGGTCGACGACTCGGCGACCGATACCGTCTCGCCGCGCGATTTCAGCTTGGCCGCGATGCGTTCGGCCTGCGGCAGCAGTTCCTCTATCATCCTGTCCCTCCCGCGCTAAGCGGCCGCTCCGGGGCATCGCGCGACGCCCCGGAATGACAGCAAACCGAACGGCTACGCCGCGTGCAGCAGGTCGAGATACTGCTCGTAGATCGTCATGTCCTTGCCGAACGAGATCGCCGCCGCCTGCGCGCCGCAGACGAGGTGCATCCAGCGCCACGGTTCGCGAGTGTCGTTGTACTCCTCGACAATCGCGTTGTGGTGCTTGAAGGCGTGCATCTCGGTCAGATTGTCGTGGCAGACGATCTCGGCGAGGCGCGCGATCAGCGCCTGCGGGTCGTAGCCGGCCTGCATGTATTGCGTCGCCAGATTGATCGTCACCTTGACCTCCGGCACGGCGCGCATCAATCCGAAATTCACCAGCTCGGAGGGGTCCATCCGCGGCTGGTTGTAGATGCTCTGCGTGACCGCATCGAGCAGATCGGCTTGCGAGCGCGGCGGCAGCGCGGCAATCGCCTTCGGATCGGGTTGCGGCGGCGGTTCCATGCGGGTCTGCGTCGAGCGGATCTCGGGTCCGAGGTGCCAGTTCAGCAGCAGCAGCAGCTTGTTGCGCAGGCTCAGACCCTCCAGCCGCACGAGCCAGCGCCGCAGATTGACGCTGGTGTGCAGGTGAACATCCATCGGGTTGCCGCCGAGCGAGCGCATGAAGAGGCTGGCGGCGCCGATCGACAGGGCCTCGCCGGCGCCGTCAAGCGACAGGCCCTTGCCGAGCGCGGTCGCGATCATCACCGGAATGTCGGAAAATTCCTCGACCTGCCCGATCGACTTGCCGAGCCGGCCGATCGCGATCGTCTCGTCATCGCCGGTTTCCTGCCGGGTGACGCGCTCCATCAGCTTGTTGTCCTCGATCAGCGCGTCGAGTTCAGGGACCGGGGGCGCGACCGGGAAACGCGCCGCATAGCGCACCGACGGCCGCATCAGCAGCGGGAGGTACTGCTTGTCGAGCACGCCGGTCTCGAGCGCCCGCCACACATAGCCGGGGAAGACGAAGTAATGGTCGTCGATGTTGTTCTTCGGGATCGCGATGCTCATCAGCAGATCGAACGCCTCGATCGCCGGCACGTTCTGCCACATCCACAGATAGATATGGTCGGCCTTGTTCGATTCGCCGCGGCTGCACGCCAGCAGGAACGCCTTCTTGGCGGCCTCGAAATCGTCGAATTCGAGCGGCGCGAAGTCGAGCAGCTGATAGGGGCTGGTGACCGGGTCGTTAATGTGCTTGTTCGACAGCGCGACGTGCTGCAGCACCGGGATGAAGCGGTCCTCGCCTTCGAGGCGGCCGACCAGGTTCGAGAGCGCGTAGAGACCCGCCATCGGATGCAGCGGACCGCCGTGGTGGCCGGGCGGCAGATCGGACGAACGCACCACCGCGAGGATCGAAGCGGTCAGCATCGTCTCGGTCGGCACCCCGGAGCGCAGCTTGTCCAGCGTGCGGTCCAGAATGTCGGTCGGCGGCGTCTCCTCGACGAACTGGACCAGCGGTTCGATATGGTCGGGATACTGGACTCGTTGCGGCAACGGCATGGCGCATCCTCCTGGCGGACTGCCTCAGGCGGCAGAAGGATCAATCATAGGTGGTTCGCGCGGGCGACGCGACCGCCGCGCCTAGCCCAATGCGCCCAATTGACGCAATGCCGCTATGTCCTCCGGACAAAGGTTTGCGATCTCGCGCAGCACCGCCTCGGTGTCGCCCCCGAGACCCGGCGCCTTACCGCCCGCCCGCCCGAAGCTCGCGCGCCACGGCAGACCGGGCAGCACCCCCTCGTCGTGAGGCTCCCAGAAGCCGCGTGCCCTGAGCTGAGGGCTGCCCACGAGATCGCGCGAGGTTGCGAGCGATGCAGCCGGGACGCCGGCCCGGAGCAGTTCGGCGGCGGCTGGTTCGGCGTGACGCGGGCGCGCCCAGGCGGCGAGCGCGCGGTCGATCTCTCCCTGTCGCTCGCGGCGCTCGGAGAGGTTGAGCGCGGCCACCGACGCGAGCTCCGGAACGACCCTGCAGAGCGCCCGCCACTGCGGGTCGCCGGTCACGGCGAGGCTCAGCCAATCGTCACTGCCGGCGCAGCGATAGACGCCGTGCGGCGCGTGATCTCGCGAATCGTTGCCGACCGGGCGCGCGTCGCCGGCGAGCTGCGCCTCCAAGAGCGGCCCGGCCATCGTCCACAGCATCGCCTCGAGCATCGAGAAATCGATCCGCGCCGCCTCGCCCGAGCGGGAGCGCCGCCTCAGCGCGGCGGCCGTGATAAAGGCCAGCATCAGCCCGCACATCGGATCGAGCCACGCCATGCCGACGCGCGGCGGGATGGCGGGATGACGGTTGAGCCCGGCAAACCCGGAATAGCATTGCAACAGCGTGCCGTAGGCGACCGCGCGCGCCTCCGGTCCGGTGCGCCCGAGCCCCGACGCCGAGACATAGATCAATCCCGGATTGACCTCGCGCAGCACGTCGGCCCCGAGGCCGAGCCGGTCCATGACCCCGGTCGCGAAATTCTCGACCAGCACGTCGCAACTTGCGGCGAGGCGGCGCGCGGCCTCGATCGCCTCGGGTTTCTTCAGATCGAGCACGATGCCGCGCTTGCCCTGGCCGAGGACCGTATGCAGTTCGGACGCGCGGCCCGGATCGCCGCGGCCCGGCGCCTCGACCTTGATGATCTCGGCGCCCATCGCGGCGAGATAGCGCGTCGCGGTGGGGCCGGCGATGACCCAGCTGAAATCGAGCACGCGGACGCCGGAGAGCGGCAGAGCCGAGGCATTGCCCTTTCCGCCCTTCAGGGGCGAGAGGGAGGGACCCAGTGCGAAGCGCTGCGAGGGTGAGGTGGGTGTGGGCAACAACTCGGGGGTTCGCCCCCTCACCCCAACCCTCTCCCCCGGTGGGGGAGAGGGGGTCGGCGACGCAATGCTCACCCCGAACGGCGGACCCGGCGCCTTTACCGAGCGGCCGGCGATCTCGGCATCGCGCCAGAAGCCGCGATGCGCGAGCTGCGCGGAGAAAAACTTCTCGGCCGCCTCGCGCAGCGGAAAGCTCGGGACGCGCGCCTGTTGCGCCATGTCGGCGATTTGCTGCTTCGTATATTGCCGGCTCCAGCCGCACATCAGCGCGTAAAGCGCATCCCAGTTCGCGATCCGGTCGGGCTTTGTCGCAAAACGCGGGTCGCGGCCCCAGTCGGGCGAACCCATGACCCGCAGCCACGCTTCCCACTGGTGGTCGTCGCGCGGCGAGATCGCGGCGAACCCGTCGCGCGCCGGCAGGATGCAGACCGTCGCGCCGTTGCCATCGGCGACCCGCTTGCGCGACCAGCTTTTCCCGGTCGTCCCGGCGCGCGCCAGCTCGGTGATCGCCAGGGTCGCGAGCGCCTCCTGGATCGAGACGTCGATCACGGCGCCTCTGTCCCGAGCCATCGCCGCGTGCATGCCGGCGCAGGCCGCCGCGACGCCGCCGATAAAGGCGGATTGCTCGCCGACCGCATGGATCGGCGCCTCGTCGAGATCGTCGACCTGCCCCGTAAGCATGCGCGCGATGCCGCTGGTGAAAAACAGCGTCAGGTCGGTCGCCGGGTCGTCGGCCCGCGGGCCGGTCTGGCCGTAGGGCGATATCAGCACGAGCGCCGCATTCGGGTTGATCCGCCGCAACGTGTCGGGATCGCATTCCCGCGACCGCAGCGCGCGCGGACCACCCTCGCAGACGATCAGGTCCGCCTGGCGCAGCGCGTCGCGTCCGACCGGCTGCTTCCCACCGTCCAGATGCGCGGCGAGCGGCGTTGTAAACCCAGCGCCGACGATACCCACCGCGGCCCCGGCATCGGCGAACAGCCGGCCGCAGACCGCGGCTGCCAGCCCGCCACTCATCTGCACGACGCGAAGATCCGAAAGCAGCGCCATGACTGCTCAGACCGCCTCGACCGGCGCCGGCGCGGCGCGCGAAGGCTTCATTCCGCCATGCGCCGCGGCGACAATCTCGAACGAGCGTTTTCGCCGATCGTGGTCGAAAATGCTGGCCGTGATCATCAGTTCGTTCGCTCCGGTGACGCGCACGAATTCGTCGAGGCCCGCGCGCACCGTCTCGGGTCCGCCCACCACCGCGGCGCCAAGCGCGTCGTCGATGATCGCGCGGGCATAGGGGTCGAGCGATTCCTCGAAACTCTCGACCGGGGGCGGCACGCGGCCGCGCTGTCCGGTGCGATTGCGCAGCGTATTCTGCTGTAAGGACGAGAACAGAAATCGCGCCTCCGCGTCGGTCTCGGCCGCGACGCAGGTGACCCCGAGCATCACGTGCGGCGCCGCGAGCTGCGCCGACGGGCGGAAGCGCTGGCGGTAGATCTCGATGGCCGGCAGCAGCATCGCCGGCGCGAAATGCGAGGCGAACGCGAAGGGCAGGCCGAGGATCGCGGCGAGCTGCGCGCCGTAGGTGCTCGACCCCAGGATCCAGATCGGCACGTCGAGATCCTCGCCCGGTATCGCGTGCACAGGCTGCCCCGGTTCCGGCCGGAAATAGCGCATCAGCTCGACGACATCCTGCGGAAACTGATCGACATCGGCGTTCAGCGCCCGGCGAACCGCGCGCGCGGTGACCTGGTCGGAACCGGGCGCGCGCCCGAGACCCAGCTCGACACGGCCGGGATGCAATGCCGCCAGCGTACCGAACTGTTCGGCGATCAGAAGCGGCGCATGGTTGGGCAGCATGATGCCGCCGGCGCCGATGCGGATGCGGCTGGTGCCGGCGGCGACGTGGGCAAGCGCCACCGCGGTCGCGGCGCTGGCGATGCCCGGCAGGTTGTGGTGCTCGGCCATCCAAAAACGGCGATAGCCGAGCGCCTCGACATGGCGCGCGAGATCGAGCGAATTGCGCAGCGCCTGGCCGGCGTCGCTGCCCTCGGTGATCGGGGAGAGGTCGAGAACGGAGAGCGGTACCATGCGCCAACCATCGCACCTGTCGCCGCCGTGGGAAAGTGCCGCCACTATACCAAATCAGCACGTCATCGCGGTTCAGCGGCCTGGCTCGCCAGCGGCTCGCAGCGCGCTATCTCGATCCGCTCGCGGTCTTCATGCCCTCTGCTGATGTTGCTCAGCAGGACACAACCCTCGCCCTTTTGCCGGATCTCGACGACATGGAAGAGGTAGTCCTTTGGATTTCCGCCAAAGGTGAGGTCGAGCCGGTCGCCGACCGCGATTCGCCGCGGCAGCTCGACCTTGTCGTAGTGCTTGCACGAGCGGAAAACGATCCAGTTCCGGCAGATTGTCAGGACCCCCTTGCTCGAAGCCGTGATCGTCGCGACCGGCTCGGCGCGAGCGATCGGCTCCGGCGCCAGGAAGAGACCGGCGCAAAGTGCCGGGAGCAGGAGACGGGCGATCGGGTGCGGCACAATCAGACCGGGCGCACGACCTTGCGGATGCGGTGGTTGTTCGTATCGCCGATATAGATGGCGCCATCCGGACCCACGACGGCGCCATGCGGACGGTCCAGCCCGGCTGCTTCGGCCGGACCCCCATCGCCCTGCCCTCCCCCGCGGCCGCCGGCGACCGTGACGACAATGCCGCTGGCGCGATCGATGCGACGGATCGCGTGGTTCTCGGTGTCGACGATCAACAGGCTGCCGTCGCGGTCGAGCGCCATCTCCTTCGGGGCGTCGAACACCGCCGCGGCCGCCGGGCCGCCGTCGCCGCCATAGCCGCGCCCGGTGGTGCCGGCGATCGTATTGATGAGGCCGGTGGCCGGATCGACGGCGCGCAGGCTGCTGCCCTGGCGTTCGAGGATGTAGACCGTGCCGTCCGGCGCGATTCTGACCGCGCGGGCGCCGAAGATGCGCGCCTCGCGGGCCGGGCCGCCGTCGCCGCCGTGCTCGGCCGCTCCGGTGCCGGCGAAGGTGTCGATGACGCCGCTCGCGAGGTCGACGACGCGCACCCGGTGGTCGGCGACATCGGCGATATAGAGACGCCGCTCGTCGGGGTCGAAGGCGAGCCCGTTCGGCTCGGCGAGACCCGCCTGCGCCGCCGGGCCGCCATCGCCAGACCAGGCCGCGTCGCCGGTGCCGGCCAAGGTCGTGATGATGCCGGAGCTTGCGTCGATGCGGCGCACGCGGCGGTTGAGCCGGTCGGCGGTGTAGACATTGCCGTCACGGTCCACGACGATGCCGTAAGGCTCGCTGAGCGCGGCCTCGGTCGCCTTCCCGCCATCGCCGGAATAACCGGCCTCGCCATTGCCGGCGATCGTCGCGATGACGCCGGTCGCCGCCTCGACGCGGCGGATGCGGTGGTTGAACGTGTCCGAGAAATAGAGATTGCCGGCGCGGTCGAACGCCACGTCGAACGGACCGTTCAGCCGCGCCTCGGCCGCAGGCCCGCCGTCTCCGGCAAAACCCTTCTCGCCGGTGCCGACCGCGGTTGTGATAATCCATTCCGCCATTCACATGCCCTCCCGGCGGAAGCATAGAAGATCGGCGCCGGTTTTTCACCACGAAGACACCGAGCGCGGGAAGGCCCGTCGGGACCGGACCGTTCGACGTCAAAACCTGAAATCTCAGTGTCTTCCGTGTCTTCGTGGTGAACCTTGCGCCGGTCCGGCCGCTGGGGCCAAATGCCCGCAAGTTGTGCATTCACCGGAGCACGGAGATGAGCGACAATAGGAAGCCGCGGCTTATCGGCATCAACCATGTCGCGATCGAGGTCGGCGACATCGACAAGGCGCTTGAATGGTATGGACGCATTTTCGATTTCGCCTTGCGCGGCAAGGGCGAGCGCAACGCCTTTGTCGACATGGGTGACCAGTTCATCAATCTGACGCTGATGCCCGGCGAGCGCCGCGACGGGGTTGAACGCCGCCATATCGGCTTCGTCGTCGATGACCGCTCGACGGTCAAGGCACGCGCCGAAGCGGCCGGCGCGGTGATGGTCGAGGGGCCGTTTCTCGATTTTCTCGACCCTTGGGGCAACCGGCTCGAAATCATCGAATACTCGAACATCCAGTTCACCAAGGCGCCTGAAGTATTGCGCGGCATGGGCCTCGCGCTCGACAAGAACGACCACGCCAAAAAGGAACTGGCCGACAAGGGGATGGCGCCGGAATGAGTACGGGAAACCGGATGCAGCTGAGCCTGATTATCCGCGGCCAGCACCCGCCGGGCGACATCGAAGGCCATTTCCGCGACGACATGGCGCTCGTGAAACGGGCCGAGGCGGTCGGGTTCGACGGCATCGTCAAGGGATCGCATTACAGCGCGCACCCGTTCGAGTATCTGCAGCAGATCCCGTTTCTCGGTTATTGCGCCGCCGCCGTGCCGCGGCTGCGGCTGATCTGCGGCCTCGTGCTCTTGCCGCTGCACAAGCCGCTCGATCTCGCCGAGCAGCTCGCGACATTGGACATCATGTCGGGCGGCAAACTCGTGTTCGGCTGCGGCATCGGCTATCGCGATGTCGAGTTCAAGGCGTTCGGCGTGCCGCGCGCCGGTCTCGGCAAAAGGTTCGAGGAAGGTCTCGAAGCGGTGCGCCGGTTGTGGACCGAGGATTTCGTGACGATGAAGGGTTCGCATTTCGAGCTCGATCGCGCGAATTGCTCAGTCAAGCCGTTGCAGAAGCCGACCCCGCCGAGCTGGATCGGCGCCAACGCCGATGTCGCGATCCGCCGCGCGGCGCGGATGGGCGATTGCTGGTACATCAACCCGCACAACACGATGACGACCATCGAACGCCAGATGGATGTCTACAAGCGCGCGCTCGACGAATACGGCAAGCCGTTTCCAAGCGAGGTGCCGATGCGCCGCGAGGTGTTTGTCGCACCGACCCGAGCCGAGGCGATCCGCCGCGCGCAGCCCTATCTCGAAGAAAAATACCGGGCCTATCGCGACTGGGGCCAGGACAAGGTGATGCCCAAGGGCGACGATTTCGACCATGAATTCAACGAGCTTCTGGAGGACCGTTTCCTCCTGGGGTCGCCGGCGGAGGTCGCCGAGCAGATGATCCGCCTCAACCGCCGCCTCGGCGTCAACCACATCGTCGCCTCGGTCCATTGGCCCGGCATGCCGAATTCGCTCGCGCTCGACCAGCTGCAGATTTTGGCCGAAGAGGTCATGCCGCAGGTGCGGCGGGCGATTTGATGCCTCGACTTTCGATTCATCATGCCGGCCTTTTGCCGAGCATCCACACGGATGGCCGGGCCAAGCCCGGGCCATGACGGCCAGAGAGCGATTTAATACGTCGATGATCAGCCACAATGCATTTCGGGTATTTTAAATTTGTCGGACTGAACATCCTCGGAGTAGCAGTTATTGTGGGTTTTACTGTGTTTCAGCTATCGCGTAGGGCGGATGAGCGAAGCGTAATCCGCCTCTCGTTACCAACGCTCGCCGGTTTGGGCGATTTCGGTGTCGTCGGCCCATTCCGCCGGATAAAGGCCGGCTGACACGGCACGATGGAAGCTGGAGAATGGCCAGTCACCCGGCTTGGCGACAAGACCGTGCTTGACCGGGTTGAAATGGATGTAATCCATATGCGCAGCGTAGTCGTGGTCGTCGCGGATCGTGTGTTCCCAATAGCGCCGCTGCAAGATGCCGCGTTCACCTCGTCGCGACATGATCTCCGACCGTTGCTCGATGTTTGGCAATGATTTCGAGAAGGCGATTTTGATCGCGCGCCAACGGCCGGGAAAGTCGCTGTCGCCGCCGGGCAGCGTCCACAGCGCGTGGATGTGATCCGGCAGGACAACCCAGGCGGCGATATGGAAGGGTCTGCGGCGGCGTACCTGAAGGACTGCCTCGCGCAGAGGTTCGATATAGGCAACGAGCAGGTCGGAACGGCGGCTGAGCAGATTGACCGTGAAGAAATAAGTCGCACCCGGGAGGCGATTACGGCGGTACTCTGGCATCGCACGATCATTCCGCAACTCGGCTGTTGGCGGAATGCGCTGCGCTTTTCCGCCCTACGACACCGCCGGGAAAGAGGAGGATTGCATGGCACAGGCGCTTGAAGGCATTCGCGTTATCGATTTCACGCACGACCAGGCTGGGCCGTCCTGCACGCAGATGCTGGCGTGGCTCGGGGCCGATGTCATCAAGATCGAGCGGCCGCCGTTTGGCGACCGGGCGCGCCGTCTCTGGAACATGGATAATCCCAATATCGACAGCTTTTTCTTTCTGCTGCTCAACAGCAACAAGCGCAGCACGGTCATCGATCTGAAGACCGACGAGGGCAAGGAAATCGCCCGCCGCATGATCGAAAAGGCCGATGTCGTGGCCGAAAACCTCGGACCGGGGGTCATGCAGCGCCTCGGGCTCGGTTATGAGGCGGTCAAGAAACTCAACCCGCGCATCGTCTACGCCTCGGTCAAGGGGTTCGGGTCGTACGGCCCGTACAGCGACTACAAATGCTTCGAGCCGGTGGCGCAGGCGACCTCGGGGGCGATGAGCGTGACCGGCGAGGCCGGCGGCCCGCCGATGGTCAACGGCGCCAATATCGGCGACAGCGGCACCGGGATGCATCTCGCGATGGCGACCCTCGCGGCGCTCGTGCAGCGCGGCCGCACCGGGCAGGGGCAGCTTGTCGAGGTGGCGATGCAGGAGGCCGTCCTCAACCTGACCCGCGTCAAGTTCACCGGCACGCTGGCCACCGGCAACCCGCTCGAGCGCAGCGGCAACCGCTCGGCGACCGGCGGCTATTCCGATCTCTTGCGCTGCGCCGGCAGCGGCAAAAACGATTACGTTTACATCATCGTGCCGCCCGACAACCCCGAGATGTTCCACGCGGCAATGGAGGTGATCGGGCGGCCCGAACTGAAGGACGACGAGCGCTTCAAGACCCCCGCCGCCCGCGCCAAAAACGGCGCCGCATTGACCGAAGTGCTGGAAGGCTGGACATCGCCGCGCAACAAGAACGAGGTCATGAAGGCGTTTGCCGGGCGCGGCATCGTCTGCGGCGCGGTGTTCGACACCGCCGAGGTGCTGGCCAACGAGCATCTGCGCGAGCGCGGCACGATCGTCGATCTCGACCATCCGACGCGCGGCCGGTTCTCGACGATCATCAGCCCGCTGCGCCTGTCGGAATCGCCGGTCGAGCCGCGCCGCGCGCCGCTGTTCGGCGAGCACACCGAGGCGGTGCTGCGCGATCTCGCCGGCTACAGCGAGGCCGAGATCGCCGCGCTGCGCGAGAAGAAGGTGATCACGCAGGGGTGATCGGATTTCGCGGTGCTGTCATTGCGAGGCAGAGCAACGAAGCAATCTCGATCCGACAGCGCTCGGTGGCTCAGCGCGATTGCTTCGCTTCGCTCGCAATGACACAAATTGGGATTGGAGCGGGATAGGGAGGAACTCGTGTCGGACAGACTCATTTCGTGCGACGATCACATGGATTTGTCGCAATTGCCGGCCGATCTGTGGACGACGCGGCTGCCCGCCGTCTTGCGTGACCGCGCGCCGCATATCGAGGAGCGCGACGGGCAGGCCGTGTGGATCTGCGACGGCAAGGTGTGGGGCCGCTGGGACGGCAAGGCGCCAGTCACCGGCAACGCGCGGCCGGTAAAGCCGCTGTACAACTCGTTCGACCGCGCCGGCATCCACGATCAGAGCGCCCGCCGCCCGGCCCATGCCGAGCTGCGGCTCGCCGACATGGACCGCGACGGCGTCCAGGCGCAGGTCATCTTTGGCCCGATCTTTCAGATTTCGACCGACGACCCAGTGCTGCGCGAGGCGTGCTACGCCGTCTACAACGACTGGCTCATGGAATTCTGTCAGGCGGCGCCTGACAGGCTGATCGGCGTGCCGATGCTGCCCGAGACCCCTGCCGGCGCGCTCAAGGAGTTGCGGCGCCTGGCGGCGAAAGGGGGCGTGCGGCAGGTTACGCTGATGATCGCCAATGTCAGCCCGAAGCTCGATGACCGGGCCTGGGAAGAGCTGTGGAACGCGCTCGAGGAGACCGGCATCATCCTGTCCTGGCACATCACCGTGTTCGGCCCCAACCCGCAGAGCCGCGCCAACGGCAAGGCCGCCAGCGTGTTCGAGAACACGAAGTTCTTCATGGCGAATTTTCTCGAGCCGTTTGTCGATTTGTTCGCCTGGGGCATTCTCGAACGGCATCCCAAGCTGAAAATGGTGATGGCCGAGGCCGGCACCGGCTGGCTGCCATGGCTGATGCAGGAACTCGACTACCGCCACTGGCGGTTGTGGGAAGCGCAGGAATTCTGGGCCGACAAGGGCGGCAAGGAACTCGAAACCAAGCCGTCGGAGCTGTTCCGGCGGCAGATCTGGGCGACCTTCCAGGAAGACTACGTGACGATGTCGCTGATCCCGTTCTTTGGCGACGGGCACCTGCTATGGGCGTCGGACTACCCGCACCCGGACGGGGTATGGCCGAACTCGCAGGCCGCGGTGGAACGCCAGATGAAGAATTTGTCGCCCGAGATGCGCCGCCGGCTGACGCACGACAATGCCGCCGCGCTGTACGGTCTCTGACATTCGCAGCTCGCTGGGTTGATTCGGGGACGGTTGAAACAGGACGAGTCGACTCCGGCGGAGCCCTGCCGTGATCAGCCTCCGGCGGGGCCGCCTGCGGAAAGCCGAACAAAGCGTTTCCGCTCGTCGCGTATCTCGGCAAGGGCGCTTTCGATGGTGGCGCGAGTGAGGTCGCGGCCAAATCGCCCCGGTCCGTCGAAAATTCGTTCCAGGATGTGCTCACCGAGCGCGCTCTTGTAGTGCCCCGGTTCCCAATACCAGCGCATCTCGGTCTTGGTGTCGCCCCGCCCGGGGACTGGCTCCGTGGTAAATTCGTTGTATCCTGAAAAATCTATCACCCGTATCTCGTTTCCGTCGGGGTCGAGTTCCGCAACTTGCTCAACGAGATGACGTTTCCAATCCTCAAAGCTTTCCCAAAACCCGAAATGGGCGAGCATGTCTAGAAAATTTACGTGATACGGGTGGATATAAACGGTCAGCCGGATGCGATGCGCCATCGCCAGTTTCGCCAGTTTCGCGAAGCAGCGATCTTGCTGAACCATAGCGGGCGAGGGATGAAAAAAATCTGGGATCGGCAGGGCGGCATATTGTTTATCATAGGCGGCTTTCTTTGCCGAAAATAATCCATAATAGCCACTGCGTCTGACAAACTCTCGATATTCGTGCAATGGGTTGAAGCCGAGTTCCGTTATGGTCGCGCTGTAGACCGGATCCTGATCCACCACGGTCGTGATGCTGTCGAGAAGCGCACCGATCGTGAGCGTCGCGGCGATTCGATCCTTCCAAACCTGCCACTCGCGTTGCGTATTGCGACCGCTTTCATCAACCAGCAGGCGCCGTTCAAAATCGCTCGGTCGCGAGGCACCCGACGTCAGCATGTCCTGAAAATCGATCCCGAGAATGATGTGTTCGGGAACCGGAACCGCGATCGCGTCGCGCAGCATCAGCAATGACGTACAGATATTGCGGCCGGGATACGAAGCATTGAAAACCGGGCGCTGGTCGGCCGGAAACCGCGGGCTCATCGGATCGAGCCCGATCTCGCTGCGGGAGTTGCCCAGAAGCAATGTTTTTGGTGCGATCCGTTCAAGCTGGTAGGTTTTCGCGATACCCAGCTGTTCGACGGCGCGCGGCTTGAGTTCCGTCAATCGCGGCACGGTCGGCGTGCCGAACATGCGGTAGGGATCTACAAGCATCGTAAAAACAATCGTACATAGGGCCAGCGCCGCTATCGTGCCGGCCATCGTCAACAGATAGGCGGGAGCGCGCATCGTCTCAGAATTGCCAGTAAAGAAATTCGCTGACCCGCGTAATCGAGATCATCGCGATAAAGGCGATGCAGCCGATGGCAAATGCCCATAACGGGGACGGCCGCCATTCCCACCATGAACGGCGTCCGGCCGGACCCCGGACACCGCCTCCTGCCGGGCGAGCCGAAGCCTCCAGCACCGGATCGAACCGCGCCAGGATCTGCTGACTGTTCGGGAACAGAAACGCAATCGCCAGCAGCGCGGTAATCCAGGCATAAGTCATCAGCAATACCGTGCCCGAGGTGTCGGCAAAACGCACCCCGACGACGTCAAGCACGCCGCGGACCGGCGCCACGGCGAAAGCCAGGCCAGATGGTATGACGATGCCGTGCAGCCCAGCCATTCCAGCGAGAAGATTGAACGCGCCCGAGAAGCTATGGGCGCGGAAGAATACCCACGCCACGACGACGGCGAGAAATGTTACTATCAGACCGAGGGCGGCGGCCGGCCTGGAGCTTCGGAACGCCGTCAACGCGGGCGACCTTCGGGCAACCGCGAGCCAGGCGTGGTTGATCATCAGATAAGCGCCGTGCAATACACCCCACGCGATAAACGTCCAGTTCGCCCCGTGCCACAACCCGCCCAGCAGCATCGTTATCAGCAGGTTCAGATAGCGCCGCACCGGTCCGCGCCGATTGCCGCCGAGGCCGAAATACAGATAATCGCGTAAAAAGCGCGACAGGGTGATGTGCCAGCGCCTCCAGAACTCGACAATGCTGGTCGATTTGTAGGGAGAATCGAAATTCATCGGAAAGCGAATACCGAAACAGCGGGCCGCGCCGATCGCCATGTCGGAATATCCGGAAAAATCGAAATACAACTGGAACGTATAGGCGAGAGCTCCCCCCCACGCCATCAGAAAATCGATCGCCTCGCCGTGTTCCGCCGCGGTGAAAACCGGCGATGCATACGGCGCGACGCCGTCGGCGAGAACCGTCTTCTTCAACAGGCCGATCGAGAACATCGTGAGGCCGACAGCGAGATCGTCGGCGAAGGAATGCACCGGTCGCGGCGAGTCGAATTGCGGTGCGATCTCGTTGTATCGGATGATCGGTCCGGCGACCAGCCGCGGAAAAAAGGACACGAACAGGGCATAGTGGACGTAGAGCGACGGGCGAGTTTGCCCACGCCTGACATCGACCAGAAAGCTGATCTGCTCAAATGTAAAAAACGAAATTCCCAGCGGCAAGATGATGCTGCCGAGCGTGAAATCGGTGCCGAACGCGGCATTGAGGTTCGAGATCGTAAAATAAGCGTATTTGAAAACGCCCAGAACTCCCAGATTGAGCGCGATAGCGGCCGTCATCAACCACCCCGCCGCGCGCTGCCGGCCATCGTTGACGCACGCGGCGATGATCGTTCCGGCGATATAATTGATCGTGATGGACAAGATAAGCAACGGCAGGAAACGGACATCCCACCATGCATAAAAAAATAACGATACGGCGAGCAGCGCAAAGTGCTCCCGCCGCGCGCCAAACCGCTTGCACAAGAAAAAAATGGCCAGCGATGCCGGAAAAAACGCAAAAAGAAACGCGTAAGAGTTAAAAAGCATGATCTTTAATACGGTCTAACCGTGGAGAGCATTTGATCGGGGATGAATGATTTCTCTATCGTTCGCGATTTCCGGCAGATCCGCGCTTCCTGCTCGACGATGCCCGTATAGCGGATCAGCCGCACCGAACAGCGCAATGCTTTGCTTCATGGCGCTCTGTAATGCCAACGACAAACGTCAATGTCGTGTCAAGCTTTGTTGCCGCTAGTATAACACGCGCTTTCTTGAGACAAAATTTATATTAGACGGTGCAACTCGGCAACGGGTCAGTGGCGGCACGCCAAGAACCCGCCCGGTCAATCCGGCGTGATCGCAATGTCGAGCCACCCATGCTCGGTCACCGCGGCTGCGTCGCCAGGATGCAGCAGCACGGTCGTCATCGCCGACTCGACCACCGCCGGGCCGGAAATTCGCTGCTCCGGCGCGAGTGCGTCAAAGCGGTAGACCGGCGCCGCCACCCACCCGCCGAGATAGATGCGACGCTCGGTTTGTGGCGCGGCCGGGGTCGCTGGCGGCAGGCTCGGCTCGCGCGGCAGCTCTTCGAGAATGCCCGAAACCGTGACCCGAGCGTTGACCAGCACGCTTTCCTGGTCGGGCATCGCATAGGTGTAAAGCGCCTCGTGGCGGCGGTGGAAACGTTCGACGATCTGCGGCAGCGGGTCCGCGGCCGACCAGTCGACATCGTCGAGCGGCACGGTGATCTCGAAGACCTGCTCGCCGTAGCGCATATCGGCCGAGCGGCTGGCGCGCGCCGATCCGGCATGCGATGCGCGGAGCCGGCGCATGCCCTCGGCCTCAATGCCGTCGAACAGGTGCCTGACGGCGGCGCCGTCGAGCGCGCCGGCATCGCCGATATGCGTGCGCGACACCTCGAAGCGCAAATCGGTCGCCAGCATCCCCCAGGCCGACAGCACCGCCGCGACGCGCGGCAGGATCACCCGCGTCAGGCCGAGCTGGCGCGCGATATCGGTCGCGTGCAGCCCGGCCGCGCCGCCGAACGCGAACAACGCGAACCGGCGGGGATCGACGCCGCGCCGCACCGAGACCAGCCGCACGCCCTCGGCCATGTTCGTGTTGACGATGCGGTGAATGCCCGATGCCGCCGCGACCCGGTCGATGCCGAGCCGCGCGGCGATTCGATCGACGGCGCGCTCGGCCGCCTCCGGATCAAGCCGCCGGTCGCCGCCGAGAAAATTTTCCGGATCGAGAAAGCCGAGCATGAGATTGGCGTCGGTGACGGTGGCGTGCACGCCACCTTCGCCGTAGCAGGCCGGTCCCGGCAGCGCGCCAGCGCTTTCCGGCCCGACATGCAGAATGCCGCCGGCATCGACCCGCGCGATCGAGCCGCCGCCGGCGCCGATGCTGGCAATATCGAGGCTGTTCAACGCGATGCGGTGGCCGCCGATCTTGCGGTTCATGACCAGCGCCGCCTCACCGTCGGCAACCAGGCTGATGTCGGTCGAGGTGCCGCCCATGTCGAACGGGATCAGATCGGGCTGGCCGATCAGGCGCGCCGCATAAACGCTGCCGGCGACCCCGCCGGCCGGTCCCGACAGCACGGCGCCGGCCGCGAGCCGGCCGGCTTCGGCGATCGGCGCGACGCCGCCATGCGACTGGATGATCAAGGTCGGACCGTTGTACCCGGCCTCGCCGAGCCGGGTTTCGAGCCGCGCCAGATAACGCGCCAGCACCGGACCGACATAGGCGTTGACGACCGTCGTCGAGACCCGCTCGAACTCCTTGATCTGCGGCAGGACCTCCGAGGACAGCGAAACGTAAGCATCGGGCACCGCGCGCCTCAAGGCCGCGGCGGTCTGATGCTCGTGACGCGGGTCGCGCCAGGCGTGCAGATAGCAGACCGCCACCGCCTCGACATTTTCCCGCTGCAGCACCGCGATCGCGGCGTCGAGCGAGGCCGGGTCGAGCGGGATTTCGACGCGCCCGTCGGCGCGCATCCGCTCGCGTACCGGCAGACGCAACCGGCGCGGCACGAGCTGTTCGGGCGGCGGCATGCGCAGATTGTAGCGGTCGTCCTTCAGCCCCTCGCGCATCTCGATCACATCGCGATGGCCCTCCGTCGTCAGCAGGCCGAGCCGCGCGCCCTTGCGTTCCAAGAGCGCGTTGGTCGCGACGGTCGTGCCGTGCACGATCCGGTCGGTCCGTCCCAGCAGCGCGCCGCGGTCGAGGCCGAGGCGGGTTGCGAGCTGCTCCAGCCCATCGAGCACGCCGAGCGACGGGTCGTCGGGGGTCGAGGGCACTTTCGCCAATGTCGTCGCGCCGCCCTGATCGATCGCGACGAGATCGGTAAAGGTGCCCCCGACATCGATGCCGATGCGGTACATAGAACTCGGGCTCGCCGTCATATCCAAACGTTCTCTTTAGATCGGATAAAGCATGCGATTTCTTGGATCAGAGTTGCGCATCTTCTCACCAACTGATCATCTACATCAATCAAAGTGTCTATCTCTGAGACTTCACCCTCATCGAAGAACGACTCACCCGGCTTTTTTATTTTGAATTCGAGTTCACCTGGCATGGCAAGAAGTCTCTCATAACTCTTGCCTCGACCATGCTTAAGCACATTAACGGCCAATCTATATTGATTAAATTTCGCAGCTAACTCGCACTTTTCGTGTTGCTTTAGGTATTCGTCAAGTTGATCAAATGGCCTATCCCAGCGCAAATGAGCTTGAAGAAGTGATTCGAATAGGGAGAGCATTCCAATCGCCAAAACGACACCTTGCAAGCGGATTGTTCGCAAAGTCATAATAAGGGACGTTTGCGCGCTCGCCTCTAGCTCTTTATGAACTCTCTCTCGAACTGCCTCCGAATGAGACAGAGTAAACTCTGCACACCATGACAGAAGTGCAATATCTGAGACTGCTCCCACTACGCCCCTCTTTGAGCAGAAACTAAGCCTGACGATTCACAAACCCGTTCGCGGCATCCTCCGCGATCGCTTCCGGGTCGCGCTCCGCCGGGTCGCCCCAGCCGCCGCCGCCGCCCGATTCGAGAACGAGGCGGTCGCCGGGGCGTATCACGAGGCCGGTTTCCTTGGTGCGGATCGGGCGCGGCTCGTCATTGCCCGGATAAAGCAGATAGCGGTGCGGCAGCCCGTCTTCGCCGCCGAGGATGCCGCAGGCGCCGTATTTTACGCCGTCGCCGGCCGTGTTGCCGTCCGCCGGCTCCTCGGTCTCGACGACCATCTCGACGACCCCGCCGGGGCCGCCGCGATACCGGCCGGCGCCGCCCGAATCGGGGCGGAATTCGTGCGTCTTGAAAAACAGCGGGAAGCGCACCTCGGTGACTTCGAGGCTGCCGAATTTGATGCCGCCGGCGGCCTGCCACTCGCCGGCGCCGGGCCAGCCGTCTCCGGCCGACGAGGCGCCGCCGCCGGGCCGCGCCTGGAAGAAATGCCAGATGAACGGGCGTCCGCCTTGTTTGCCGTCGGGCGATGCGCGGCGCGGGTCGCGCCCCTGGATCGCGATGCGGAAACGGCGTCCCCAGCCGGCCATCGCGCGCTCCGGGCAGGACGGCGCCAATGCCTTGACGATGGCCTCCAGAATCTCCTGCGCGCAGTGATTGGTCGCGAGCGTGACCGGCGCACCGGGTTCGGCCCACACCACCGTGCCGGGTTTGGCGATGATCTCGAGCGGCCGGAACGTGCCGTCGTTTTTCGGCGTGTCCGGGTCGATCAGATAGGACAGCGCGACGACGACCGAGGAATACATGTTCGGGTAGGACGAATTCACGAAACTCGCGACCTGCTTGTGCGAGTCGGTCAGGTCGATCTTCAAGTCGCTGCCGGATTTCGTGACCGTGGCGCGGATGTAAATGTCCTCGTTGCCGCGCCCGTCATCGTCGAGGATGGCCTCGCCGAAATAGACGCCGTCCTTCCATTGCGAGATGACCGCGCGCGTCTGGCGCTCGGCGCCGTCGAGCACGGCCTCGATCGCCCGATGCGTCGTTTCCCAGCCGAATTCGTTCGCGAGCGCCAGAAAGCGCCGCTCGCCGACATGCGCCGAGCCGATCATCGCCGCGAGATCGCCGCGGAAGTCGCGCGGATGGCGGACATTCGTGGCGATCATCTGCATCACGTCGCGCCGGATTTCGCCGCGGTCGTAGAGCTTCAAGGGCGTGATGCGGATGCCTTCCTGCCAGATATCGGTCGCGCTGGCGTTGTACGCGCCGTGCGTCGCACCGCCGATATCGCTCTGATGCGCCCGGTTGATCGACCAGAACCTGGGTTCGTGCCCCTCGAAAATCGGCACGAAGGCGGTCAGGTCGGGCAGGTGGTTGCCGCCGTGATACGGGTCGTTGAGCAGAAACACGTCGCCGGGATTGATGTCGCCGCGGAAGAACTCGGTCATCGCCTTCGCGGCGAAGGGCAGCGCGCCGACATGGATCGGCACGTGCTCGGCCTGCGCGATCAGTCTGCCGTCGAGATCGCAGATCGCGGTCGAGAAATCGCGGCTCGAATTGAGAATCTGCGAGTACGCGGTGCGCAGCATCGCCTCGCCCATCTCCTCGACGATCGCGAGCAGCCGGTGCTGCACGACCGAGACGACGATTGGATCCACGGGCGGATCGACAGGGTTAGGCACGGCGAGCCTCCGAGAGCATTCGCGGCGGGACAGGATCGCCTGTTCCGCCCGGATTGTCACGACGCACCGGCGCTGGCTACTGTCCCAGGATCAGGCCCGACCAGAAGGACTCCATCGTGACCGAACGGATTTTCGACGGGATCAGGGTGATCGATTGCGCGAGTTTTATCGCCGGGCCGGCGGCGGCGACCGTGATGTCGGATTTCGGCGCCGAGGTGATCAAGATTGAACCGCCCGGCTCAGGCGACCCGTATCGGCGGCGCGCTGTGCCGATCCCGGGACGGCCGGCGATCAACCCCGGTTTCGTGCTCGACAGCCGCAACAAGAAGAGCCTGGCGCTCGACCTGCGCAGCGATGCCGGACGCGCGGTGCTGTACCGGCTCGTACGCGAGGCCGACGTGTTCATCACCAACTACCCGCCACCGGTAAGACAGCGCCTCAAGATCGCCTATGACGACCTCTCGCATCTCAACGAGCGGCTGATCTACGCCTCGTTCACCGGCTATGGCGAGACCGGCCCGGAGGCCAGCAAACCCGGTTTCGACGCGACCGCGTGGTGGGCCCGCACCGGCCTCATGCATCTCGTGCGCGCCGGCGAGGAGGCGACCCCGGCGCGCTCGCTGCCGGGTATGGGCGACCACCCGTCGGCGATGGGCACCTACGGCGCGATCGTCACCGCGCTCTACCAGCGCGAGCGCACCGGCAAGGGAAATTACGTCAGCTCGTCGCTGCTGGCGAACGGATTGTGGGCGAATGGCTGCTCGGTGCAGGCGGCGCTGTGCGGCGATCCGGTGGCGCCGCAGCCGCCGCGCGAGGCGGCGGTCAACGCGTTGCGCGTGCATTACCGCTGCGCCGACGGGCGCTGGCTGCTCCTGTCGATCGCCTCCGACGAATGGCGCTGGGACAAGTTCAAGGCATGCCTCGCCGATCCGGCGCTCGACGACCCGCGTTATGCGAGCGTCGCGTCCCGCGAGGAGAACGCCGGCGCGCTGGTGCGCGAACTCGACCGCGTCTTCGCGACGCGCGACCTCGGGCATTGGCGCCGCGTCCTCGACGAGGCCGGGCTGATTTTCGGCATCGTCGCCGAGACGCACGATATCGCGACCGACGAGCAGGTACTGGAGGCCGGGCATCTCGTTTCGGTTGCCGGTGCCGAATACATGACCGTCAACAGCCCGATCGAGATCAGAGGCCAGCGGAAGGTGGCGGCGCGGCGCGCGCCCGATGTCGGCGAGCACAGCGAACAGGTGCTGCGCGAGGCCGGCTATGCCGATGCCGAGATCGCCGCGCTGCGCGAGGCCGGCGTGATCGGGTGAGCGAACCCAATCTCTCCGCAACCATGTAGGTCGCGATCCGGCGAGGCAGCCTTGCCGAACCGGCGGTTGCCGGGTGACCGGTGTCGCGCCATGTTGAGAGCCGCGCAATCGGAGGTAACGGCCAGGAATGACGACCGAAGCGCTGGCAACACAAGGCGGCGCGCACGGCAGAACGGCGGAATACCGGGCGATCGCGCTGGTTTCGGCGGCGCATTTCGTCAACCATTTCCAGAATCTGGTGCTGCCGCCGCTGTTTCCGTTCCTGAAGAGCGCGCTCGGGGTCGGCTTTGTCGAGCTGGGCCTCGCGCTGACGGTCGCCAATATCGTCGCGGTGTCGGCCCAGTTGCCGGTCGGGTTTCTGGTCGATCGGCTCGGGTCGCGGCGCATGCTGGTCGCGGCCCTGATCGGCGCCGGGATCGCGTTTATCGCGCTCGCGCTGTCGCCGTCCTACGGACACCTACTGCTCGCGATGGGGTTCGTGGGCCTGACCAATGCGGTATTTCACCCGGCCGACTACGCGCTGCTGTCGGCGAAGATCCCGACGTCACGGCTCGGACGCGCCTTTTCTATCCACACGTTTTCCGGATTTCTCGGCAACGCCGTCGCGCCGGTGACGATGCTGGCGCTGGTCGCATATGGCGGGCTGAGCTTTGGCTTGGGCGCGGCCGGAGTTCTCGCGCTCGCCGCGGCGCTGCCGCTGGCACTGGCTCGCGGGGTCGAGGAGAGCGCGGCGCCGGTCGCCGCGCATGCTCCCTCGGCATCGGCCGCGACGCCTAAGAAGCTGGGACTGACCGCGATCCTGACCCCCGGCATCCTGGCGCTGACCGGGTTTTT
This sequence comes from Alphaproteobacteria bacterium, assembly GCA_050181375.1. Lineage (GTDB taxonomy): Bacteria > Pseudomonadota > Alphaproteobacteria > ATCC43930 > CGMCC-115725 > DATARH01. The sequence goes on along the minus strand of JBFXDF010000019.1, from coordinate 5,379 downwards.
CGCGCTGATGAGCATGTCGGGCAGCGGCATCAGCAATTTCTCGGTTGTCGCGCTGCACACCGCCTACGACACGCCGCTCTCGGTCGCCAATCTCGCGCTGACCGCCTATCTCGCGGCGCAGGCGTTGGGCGTCCTGGCCGGCGGTTTTGTTGCCGATCTGACGCGACGGCACGCCGATGTCGCGGCGCTCGGCTATGCGATCAACGCCGGCATCGTGCTGATGATCGGGCTGGTCGGGCTGGCGACGGCGCCGCTGCTCATCGCTATGGCGGCGGCTGGGTTCCTCGGCGGTCTTATCATGCCGTCGCGCGACATGCTGGTGCGCGCCGCCGCGCCGCCGGGCGCCGTCGGCCGGACCTTCGGCGTCGTCACGACCGGGTTCAATTTCGCCGGCATGCTCGGGCCGCTGATGTTTGGCTACATCATGGACCAGGGCGCGCCGCGCTGGGTGTTTCTCGCCAGCATGATCTTCATGATGATCACCGCGCTGGCCGCCTGGTTTGGCGATCGCCATGTCGCCGCGAAGCGCCGCGAGCGCGCGGGCAGGCTGGAGACGGCCGCGGCCGAGTGATAGGGCCCGGGACTGTCGCTGACCGGGACTTGCGGTCGGGGCCGCGCCGCTTCATGCTGCCGCAAAACGGGAGCGGAGCGTCACGATGGCCCCAGCAGCGGAAAATCGCCTGCCGCAAGACGGTTTGATCGCAATCGTCAAGCGCGACTGCCCGACCTGCGTGATGACGGCGCCGGTGCTCGGGGAACTCGCAACGCGCGCCGGGCTCACGGTCTATACGCAGGACGACCCGGCCTTCCCGGAAACGGTAGCCTCGCGCGAGGCCGATCTCGATTTCGACGTGTCGCATCGGCTGAAGATCGAAATCGTACCGACCCTGATCCGCTTCGAGGGCGGCCGCGAGGCGGCGCGCACGTTCGGCTGGGACCGCGGCGAATGGGAGAGTCTGACCGGCTTGTCCGGTCTCGGGCAAGGCCTGCCGCCGGCGCAGCCGGGCTGCGGGGCGAAAAATATCGAGCCGGGCGTGATCGAACGGCTCAAGGTGCGCTTTAACGAGACCGGCCTGAAATCGCGCCGCATCGAGATCGGCGGCGACGAGGACGAGCAGGAGGCGATGTTCGCGCGCGGCTGGTCGGATGGTCTGCCGCTGATCCCGCCGACCGAGGAGCGCGTCCTGCGGATGCTCGACGGAACGGCGCGCGATCCGCAGGAGGTGATCGGGCTGGTGCCGCCGGCGCTCGCCCCGGCTACGGTCGAGAAGATCGCGATCAACGCCGTGATGGCCGGGTGCAAACCGGAATACCTGCCGGTCGTGCTGGCCGCGGTCGAGGCCGTGCTCGACGATTCGTTCGCGATGCACGGCGTCCTGGCGACGACGATGTTTGTCGGACCGGTCGTCATCGTCAACGGCCCGATCCGGCGGCAGATCGGCATGAACGCGAAGGGCAATGCACTCGGCCAGGGCAACCGCGCCAATTCGTCGATCGGCCGCGCGCTGCAGCTGGTGATCCGCAATATCGGCGAGGGACGGCCGCAGGAGGTCGACCGCGCGACATTGGGCAATCCCGGCAAGCTCGGCTATTGCTTCGCCGAGGACGAGGAGGGGTCGTCGTGGGAGCCGCTGTCGGTCGAGCGCGGCGCCAAGCCCGGCGTCTCGGCCGTGACCGTATTCGCCGGGTTCGGCTTGCAGGGCGTCGTCGATCAGAAATCGCGCGACCCCGAGAGCCTGGCGCGCAGCATGGCGGAGTCGCTGAAGGCGATCCACAGCGTCAAGCTCGCGCCGTCCTGCGACGCGCTGCTCGTCGTCTGTCCCGAGCATCACCGCACATTCAAGAACGCCGGCTGGTCGAAGGGGCGGCTCTACGAGGAGTTGTACCGGTTATGCGAAATCCCCGGCGACGATCTCGTCGCCGGCGCCAGGGGCATCGCCGAGGGCGGCCCGCCGTCGTTGGCGGGGACGACCGTCAACAAGTTCCGCCCGGGCGGGTTGATGATCGTCCGAGCCGGCGGCGACGCCGGGATGTTCTCCGGTATTATCGGCGGCTGGTCGGCCGGCGGTCCGCGTGGCAGCGTGCCGGTGACGCGGGAGGTCAGAAATTGATCCCAAGCGTAATGGGACAAAGTCTCTGCTAACCGGACCGCCGCCGTCTTGCCGGCATGCCGGCCGGAGGTCCTTTTCAAGGGAGGTGTCCATGACTGTACTTCTCGATCCCACGTCGGAGCGAAGTCCGACGATCAGACCGCGCCTGCCCCGGCCCGAGCGCCTTGACGGGCTGACGATCGGGCTGTTGGACATCGCCAAGCCCCGTGGCGATGTTTTTCTCGACCGGCTCGAGGCGCGGCTCAACGAGCGCGGCATCGCGACGAAGCGCTACAAGAAGCCGACCAACACGCGCACGGCACCGGTGCCGCTGCAACAGCAGATCGCGACCGAGGTCAATCTCGTCATCGAGGGGCTGAGCGACTGAGGGTCCTGCATATCGTGCTGTACGCATGACATGGCGGAACTCGAGGCGCGCGGTATTCCATCGGTTGGAGTGGCAACGGAGGAGTTCATCGAGGGCGCGAAGGCGCAGGCGAAATCGCTCGGCACCGACCCGGCGCTGGTCTTTATCCCGCACCCGGTGCAGGACCGCACCGACGCCGAGCTGCACAAACTGGCCGACGATCATTTCGACGCGATCGTCAGATTGTTGATGAAGTAGGTGCGGCGCATCCGCAAGACGGCAGGCGCGGCTCGCCGCCTTGCATGCGGTCGCTTGCAATCCCGAACGAGGCCGCTGGTTGGTTCTCGATGCGCTGTTGAAGCTGGCGATTTATGTCACGCCGTTCCTGGTCATCGGCATTGCGATGAAGCGGTGGATGGCGCGAAAAGGCGTGACTTTGTCGGAGGTTCGCGCAGAGGGTTCGCCTCGCCGCAGCCGGTCGCGGTTTCTCCTGGGCATCTGGCGTCGCGAAGATCCCGAGTAACGCCGCAACCGTAGAACCGGCGCTCCCGCGGGCCGGTATTCTGCTTGACCGGGTTTGGCACGTTCCCTATATTCCGCGCCTCCGCGGCCGGCCGCAGGATGCCTGTTTGACGCGGCCGGTTCCGGTGACATGGCACGCCCCCTTGCGAGAGGGCGACATCCGGTGGACCAAGAGATTGTTCGCCCGGCGCGCGTTAGCGGTCGGGCGTCTGTCTGTCCGGTTTCACCGACTGAGTTCGGATTGGGTTCGGTTTCGGATTGTGAGACATGCCGACGATCAACCAGTTGATCAACAAGCCGCGCAAGCCGATAGCGGCGCGCAACAAGGTTCCGGCGATGGAGGAGTGCCCGCAGAAGCGGGGCGTCTGCACGCGCGTCTACACGACGACGCCGAAAAAGCCGAATTCGGCGTTGCGGAAGGTGGCGCGCGTGCGGTTGACCAACGGGTTCGAGGTGACCAGCTACATCCCCGGTGAGGGCCACAATCTTCAGGAGCACTCGGTCGTGCTGATCCGCGGCGGCCGTGTCAAGGACCTGCCCGGCGTGCGCTATCACATTATCCGCGGCACGCACGACACGCAGGGCGTCAAGGACCGGCGCCAGCGCCGCTCGAAATACGGCGCCAAGCGGCCGAAGTAGGGAAAGATCAGGAGGAGCCGCAGCGATGTCGCGCCGTCGCGCCGCAGTCAAACGCGAAGTCCTGCCGGATCCGAAATTCGGCGACGCCGTTGTGACCAAGTTCATGAACTGCCTGATGTACGAGGGCAAGAAATCGGTCGCCGAGCACATCGTCTACGGCGCCTTCGACCGCATCCAGCGGCGCACCGGGCAGGACCCGATCCAGGTGTTTCACGGCGCGCTCGACAATGTGCGCCCGGCCGTCGAGGTGCGCTCCCGCCGCGTCGGCGGCGCCACCTATCAGGTGCCGGTGGAGGTGCGGCCCGACCGCGCCCAGGCGCTGGCAATACGCTGGCTGATCGGAAGCTCGCGCAACCGGTCCGAAAATACGATGGAGGAACGTCTGTCGGGCGAGCTGCTCGACGCCGCGAACAATCGGGGCGTCGCCGTCAAACGGCGGGAAGACACGCACCGGATGGCGGACGCGAATAAAGCGTTCTCGCATTATCGCTGGTAACGCACGTCCCTCACGGGTATGCCCCGGGTCGGTCTGACGGCTGACCGGGGCGCCTTGTTTTTGCACAATCGGGGTGGCGCCCCCTATCTGGCGAATAAGGGCCAGGCGAGCAATGGGCGCTGCTGGAGTATTCGGTGATGGCACGCACGACGCCCCTGGAGCGATACCGCAACATCGGCATCATGGCGCATATCGACGCCGGGAAGACGACAACGACCGAGCGCGTTCTCTATTACACCGGGCGCTCGTACAAGATCGGCGAGGTGCACGAAGGCACCGCGACGATGGATTGGATGGAGCAGGAGCAGGAGCGCGGCATCACGATCACCTCGGCCGCGACGACCTGCTTCTGGAACGACCATCGCATCAACATCATCGACACGCCGGGCCACGTCGATTTCACGATCGAGGTCGAGCGGTCGCTGCGCGTGCTCGACGGCGCGGTCGCGGTGTTTGACTCGGTCGCCGGGGTCGAGCCGCAATCCGAGACGGTGTGGCGGCAGGCCGACAAATACGGCGTGCCGCGCATCTGCTTTGTCAACAAGATGGACCGGATCGGCGCCGACTTCCCGCGCTGCGTGCGCGAGATCAGCGAGCGGCTCGGCGCGGTCCCGGTTGTCACGCAGCTGCCGATCGGGGTCGAGAGCGACTTTGTCGGCGTCGTCGATCTGGTCGCCAACAACGCGGTCAAATGGCGCGACGAGTCGCTGGGCGCACAGTTCGATATCGTCGATATTCCGGCCGATATGAAGGATGCCGCGGCCGAAGCGCGACACCAGCTGGTCGAACTGGCTGTCGAACAGGACGACACGGCGCTCGAAGCCTATCTCGGCGGCGAGGAACCCGATGCCGAGACGCTGCGGGCGTGCCTTCGCAAGGGCACGATATCGGGCGCCTTTGTCCCGGTGCTGTGCGGCTCGGCGTTCAAAAACAAGGGCGTGCAGCCGCTGCTCGACGCCGTCGTCGCGTATCTGCCGGCCCCGACCGATGTCGCCGCGATCAAGGGCGTCAAGATGGGCTCCGACGAGCCGATCGAGCGCCACGCGTCGGACGACGAGCCGTTCGCCGGTCTTGCCTTCAAGATCATGTCGGACCCGTTTGTCGGATCGCTGACCTTCGTCCGGATCTATTCCGGGGTGCTCAACAGCGGCGACCAGGTGCTGAACACGGTCAAGAACCAGCGCGAGCGGATCGGCCGGATGCTGTTGATGCACGCCAACCACCGCGAGGACGTCAAGGAGGCGCGCGCCGGCGACATCCTGGCA
>JBFXDF010000018.1:0-28409 GCA_050181375.1 Alphaproteobacteria bacterium | reverse complement strand
TTCGCCTCGTCGAGGAGCTGCCGCACCTGAGCGGCTACCGCCGCGTGATCGCGGACTGGAAACCGGTCGAGCGCGACCGCGAAATTCCCGATACACCGCAATTCGACCGGCCCCGCATCGTCCGCGGCCTCAAGAATTTTTTCGGCCAGCGGAAGCTTGACGCCGATTGGAGTGCGATCGAGAAGGCTCCGGCCGAACAGCTTATCGCGTCGATCGCGATCGCCTGTCCGTTCGCGCCGAACGAGAAGCAGGCCCTGCTCGAGGCCGCCGACCTCGAACAGCGCGCGGCGCTGCTGACCGGGCTGGTCGAAATGGCCGCGATCCAGCCGGTAACCGGCGACGAGGATAGCGGCACCCGGCATTGATTTGTGAATCCCCTCGCCGCCCTTCAGGGGGAGAGGGAGGGGCCCGCGCCGCGAGGCGCGGGAGGGTGAGGTGGGTAACGGCCGCCGCTCCAGTCTCTCCCATCTCATCCAGGCCCCTCGGTCCCCGGCGGTGGAGAGGGAAGGAGGCGATCGTGGAACAGCCCGCCGACATCGACGCGAAACTTCTCGAAATTCTGGTTTGTCCGCTGACCAAGGGTCCGCTGCGCTACGACCGCGCGGCGCAGGAGCTGATCAGCGAGGAGGCCGGTCTCGCCTATCCGATCCGCGACGGCATCCCGATCATGCTGGTCGACGAGGCGCGGCCGCTGCGCGACGATGAGAAGGGCCAGGCGCGTCTGCCGCCGCCGAGCGTGCCGTGAGCGACAGGGGACCCTGGCCGGTCGAATTGCGGCTGCGACGCGCCGAAAAGCGGCTCGACATCGAATTCGACGACGGCAAGAGGTTCAGCCTGCCGGCCGAGTATCTGCGGGTCGAAAGCCCATCGGCCGAGGTGCAGGGGCACGGCCCCGGCGAGAAGCGGGTCGTCGCCGAGCGCGCCCATGTCGGCATCCTCGATCTGGAGCCGGTCGGCAATTACGCGGTGCGCATCAAGTTCGACGATTTGCACGACACCGGGATTTTTTCCTGGGATTACCTCTACCGGCTCGGCGTCGAGCACGACCGGCGCTGGCGCGATTACCTTGCCTCTCTCAAGCAACAGGGCCTCAGCCGCGAGCCGAAGCGAGGGTGAGGGCCTCCGGCTACGGAGATCTTGAAATGCCGACCAGCGAACTCAGCGTGCGGCAAATCCTCGCCGGTGAGGCGCCGGGCGATACGCCGGTCACGGTCAAGGGCTGGGTGCGCACCAGGCGCGACTCCAGGGCCGGGATTTCGTTTGTCCACCTGTCGGACGGGTCGTGCTTCCATCCGCTGCAGGTCGTCGCGCCGAACACGCTGCCGAATTACGACAGCGAGGTGCTGCACCTGACCGCCGGCTGCGCGATCGAGGCGGTGGGCACGATCGTGCCGTCGCCGGCCAAGGGGCAGCCCTTCGAGATGCAGGCGAGCGCGATAAAGGTGGTCGGCTGGGTCGACGACCCCGACACCTACCCGATCCAGCCAAAGCCGCACACGCTCGAATTTCTGCGCGAGGTCGCGCATCTGCGGCCGCGCACCAACGTGATCGGCGCCGCGACCCGCGTGCGGCACACCCTGGCGCGGGCGATCCACGAGTTTTTCGACGAGAACGGGTTTTTCTGGGTCAACACGCCTGTTATCACCGCGTCCGACGCCGAGGGGGCGGGGGCGCTGTTCCGCGTCTCGACCCTCGACCTCGCGAACCTGCCGCGCACCCCCGAGGGCCGGGTCGATTTCGCGCAGGATTTCTTCGGGCGCGAGGCGTATCTGACGGTCTCGGGCCAACTGAATATCGAGGCCTACTGCCTGGCGCTGACCAAGGTCTATACGTTCGGGCCGACCTTCCGCGCGGAAAACTCCAACACCAGCCGCCACCTCGCCGAGTTCTGGATGATCGAGCCGGAGATCGCCTTCGCCGATCTATCGGACAACGCCACGCTGGCCGAGCTTCTGCTGAAGCACGCTTTCGCGGCATTGCTCGACAAGAGCGCCGAGGATCTGGCGTTTTTCGACGAGCGCATCGAGAAGGGCCTGATTGCAAAACTCGAGGGCATCGTCGGCTCCGAATTCGTGCGCATGGACTACGGCGAGGCGATCCAAATCCTCGAACGCGCCAGAGGACAAAAATTCGAGTTCCCGGTGCATTGGGGCGTCGATCTGCAATCCGAGCACGAACGCTATTTGACCGAGAAGCACGCGAAAAAACCTGTTGTCGTCATGAACTACCCGAAGGACATCAAGGCCTTCTATATGCGGGTCAACGATGACGGGCGCACCGTCGCGGCGATGGACGTGCTGGCCCCCGGCATCGGCGAGATCGTCGGCGGCAGCCAGCGCGAGGAGCGGCTTGAGGTACTCGATGCGCGCATGGCCGAACTCGGCATCGACCGGGAGCATTACGGCTGGTATCGCGATCTGCGCCGCTACGGCACCGTGCCGCATGCCGGGTTCGGCCTCGGTTTCGAGCGCACCCTGGCCTATGTCACGGGACTGTCGAATGTGCGCGACGCGATCCCGTTCCCGCGCACGCCGGGCAACGCACGGTTTTGAGCTTTAGGACTGGCCCGCATCGTAGGATGGCGCTGACCCCGGCAAAAGCCGGGGGAAGCCCATCATGTGGCGGCCGCGGACACGAGGCTTCGGGAATTTTCGGCATGCCGGCGAGACGCCGGCCGTCCGTCAGTAATGCGTCACCCAGGGGCTGTTCAGCGCTTCCTCGATGCGGCGGTGGCGGGCGCGGATCACATCGGCCGGCACCGCGCCGACAAAGACGTAGAACGTCCGGGTGCGGATCGCGTCGACGACGCGCTCGCCGACCCGCTTCGGGTCGAGGCCGACCGTGGCGAGCCGTTCGGCGAGCACCCGCTCATCGTTCTCCCGCGTCCGCGGGCCGCCCATGTGTTCGGGGCGGTTGCGGGCGCCGCGCGCGATATTGGTGTTGATCGGCCCCGGGCACAGCACCGACACGCCGATATTGGTGCCCTCAAGCTCGTGCTCCAGCGCCTCGGACAAGGACAGCGCGGCGTATTTCGACATCGAATACGGCGCCTGGTCGGTGCCGCGCCGGTTCTGGAAACCCGCCACCGAGGCGGTGTTGACGACGTGCCCTTCCTCGCCGTGCCTGAGGATCGCCGGGACGAAATGGCGGATGCCGTGGATGATCCCCCAGACATTGACCCCGAGCACGAATTCCCAATCCTCCGGCGGCACGTCGGTCATCCGGACGCCGTGCATCGGCACGCCGGCATTGTTGCAGGCGATGTGCAGCTTGCCGAACTTTTGCTCGGCCTCGGCCAGCGCATCGACGACCGACTGCTCCTGCGTCACGTCGATCTGCACCGGCATCACCTGCTTGTTGGTGCCGGACAGCCCGTGCGCCGCCTGTTCGACGGCGGCTTTCTGAATATCGGCCATCACGACATTGGCGCCGGCTTCGGCGAGCGCGGTCGCGATCCCGAGCCCGATCCCCGAGGCGGCGCCGGTCACGATCGCGGTTTTTTTCCCGATATGTCCTGCATCGGCGTTATCTCCGGTATCGGGCCGGCTCAATCCAATGGCGGACGCCGAACCGGCTGGGTTACTTCGAAGGCGCGCGCGGCGCGCAGCACGCGGTCCTCGGCGTAGAGCGGCCCGACGATATGCAGCCCGATCGGCAGCCCGGCGCGGGTCAGCCCGCACGGGATGCTGGCGGCCGGCTGCCGCGTCATGTTGAACGGGTAGCTGAACGGCGACCAGTCGATCCACATGTCGTCGGCCGGGTCGTTCAAATCCTGGCCGACCGGCAGCGCCGGCACCGGCATCATCGGGGTCAGCAGCAGGTCGTAGCGCTGGTGGAATTCGCCCATCCGCGCGCCCAATGCGGTGCGCGCCAGATCAGCGCCGACATATTCGGCCGCGCTGATCCGCTCGCCGCGCGAGGCGACCTCGATCAGCCCCGGATCGGCGAGTTCGTGCTTATCCCTCGGGAAGCCGGCCATCACCCGCGCGCTGCCGGCCGCCCACAGGGTCAGCAATGCCTCGCGCGGCGGATCGAAGATTTGCCCGACCTGCTCGACATGCGCCCCCAGCTCCTCGAAGCGCCGGACCGCCTCCGCGACGCAGGCGGCGATCTCGGGATCGACCTTCGCGTAGCCGAGATCGGGGCTGTAGGCGATCCGCCAGCCGCTGACGCCCTCCTCGATGCCGTCGAGATACATGCGGCGCTCGGGCGGCAGCGCGTACGGGTCGCGGGGGTCGGGCCGCGCCAGCACGTTGAGCATCAGCGCCGCGTCGCGCACGCTGCGCGTCATCGGCCCGACATTCGACAGCAGCCCCATCGGCGACGCCGGATGCGCCGGCACCCGCCCGAACGTCCCCTTGATGCCGAAAATGCCGGTAAAGGCCGACGGGATGCGGATCGAGCCGGCCCCGTCGCTGCCGACATGCAACGGCGCGATGCCGGCGGCACAGGCGGCGGCGGCGCCGGCGCTGCTGCCGCCCGGCGTGTGCTCGGGGTTCCACGGGTTGCGGGTGATGCCGGTCAACGGCGAGTCGCCGATCGCCTTCCAGCCGAATTCCGGGGTGGTGGTCTTACCGATGATCACCGCGCCGGCCTCGCGCAGCCGCGCCACCGCCGGCCCGTCCTCGGTGTCGGACACCGGATCGATCATCCGCGAGCCGCGCCGCGTCGCGAACCCGCGCATCAGCACGAGGTCCTTGATCGTCACCGGCACGCCGTCGAGCGGTCCCAACGGCGTCCCGTCGCGCCAGCGCCGCTCGGCCGCCCGCGCCGCTTCGAGCGCTCCGTCGCGGTCGATCAGGCAGAACGCATTGAGCTTCGGCTGCAGCGCCTCGGCGCGCGCGAGCAGCGCCTCGACCGCCTCGACCGGCGACAGCACCTCTTTGCGATACAGCTCGACCAGATCGAGCGCCGAGGAATAGGCGATATCCGACCCGCTCGTCATGCTCCCTCCGCGAACCGTCGCGCGGCGGACTATCGGGCAATCGTCGAATACCCGCAACCCAGGCCGACCGCCCCTGCGCAATGCCCCGCCGTCGTTCGGAAACCGGGATTACCCCAGCCTGCGAGAGGCGCCGCACGCAGTCGTCCCCCCGACTGCCGCCGCCGCCACCAGGCAAACCGGACAGCCGCCCGCGTGCCCCGGAGCCGGCCCGCCAAACATCCCCACCGCGGGCCGTGTGGCACAACGGCGCCGAGCGTGGGCAGACGGTCTACTCCTTCGGCAGACCCGGCCAGAGATTGTTCGGGCTGATGATTTGGGCGATGTCTTGCATCATCAGCCACGATCCCGGGATATCGGCGCCGGAGTTCATCATTACCACCATCGTGATGCGCTCGGCCGGCAGATAGTATGGATAAACCATGTAACTCATGATGTTGCCATTGTGGCCGATCCAGCCATTCTGGTTTTCCAGCGCCAGCCCGTACAGCGCTCCCTCGCCTTCCTGGGGGGCCGGCAAGAACTGCTGTTGTGCGTGCTTCATGGCAGGCGAGACCAGCTTGCCGAGGGCGAGATCGCGGATCCATACGCGCATATCGTCGAGCGTCGAGATCATATTGCCGGAGGCCCAGCCCCATGACGGGTTCCAGCCCGTCGCGTCGACGATCTTGCCGTCCGGCATCTTGAAATAGCCATGAGCATGGGGCGTCGGCAATTCGGCGCCGTCCGGGAACAGCGTCCGCGTCATGCCTTCCGGCTTCAGAATATTCTGCTCGATAAACGAGGCGAGCGATTGGCCGGAGACCTTCTCGACCACCATGCCGAGCAGAACCGTGTTGGTGTTGCTGTAGTCGAAAGCGCTGCCCGGCGGAAAGAGCGGCGGATGGCGGAATGCGACTGCCAGCAGTTCGCGCGGCGTCCATTGCCGGAAGGGCTGCTGCGGCAGCTCCGGCGCGGTGTCGTGGGTATAGCTGTGCAGTCCGCTGCGCATGGCGGCGAGCTGCCTGAGCGTGATCTGGTGTCCATTCGGCACGCCCTCGACATAGCGGTCGATCGGGTCGTCGAGATCCAGCTTTCCCCGGTCTGCCAGCATCAGGATGGCGGTGACCGCAAAGGTTTTGGAGTTGCTGCCGATGCGCATGTACAGGTCGGTCGCCATCGGCTCCCCGCTCGCCGTATCGCGCACGCCGAAGGCCCGTACGTATGGCTCGCGGCCGTCCTGCCAGATGCCGACGATGACGCCGGGTATCGAGGCCCGCTGCATGGCGGCCGGGATTGCCTTGTCCAGCGCCTCGTCCCTGTTCTGCTCGGAGCGCGACACGTTGGGCTCCATCAGGAGGCCGGCCACAAATGCGATTCCCATCGCCGCCGCGCGCAGTCGACGCGACTTCGGCGTGCTGTTCATCTCCGATACCCGCGGCTTGTCTGTTCGCGCGCAAGATTACACGCATTGGTAACAGTGATACAACTCGCAACCATGATTAAGATTTCGCAGCCCGTATGAGCGGGTTGGAATCAGGGTTCATGCGCCGGCCCGCTGACCCCGGCCTCAGAAAAGGTGGCCATATCGTTGTGACACGCGGCGGCGGCTTTCAGCAGCATCAGCGCCAGCGTCGCGCCCGAGGCTTCGCCGAGCCGCATGCCGAGATCGAGCAGCGGGGTCATGCCGAGCTGCTGCAACAGGCGACGATGCCCCGGTTCGGCCGAGACGTGGCCGGCGACGCAATGGTCGAGCGCGCGCGGGTCGGCGGCATGGAGCACGGCGGCGGCGGCGGTCGCCGAGAACCCGTCGAGCACGACCGGCACACGGCCCATCCGCGCCGCCAGGATCGCCCCGGCCATCGCGGCGAATTCGAGACCGCCGAGCCGCCGCAGCACGTCGAACGGGTCGCCGGCTTCCGCGCGATGCCGCGCGACGGCCGCCGCGACGATCTCGCGCTTGCGGTCGAGCGCGGCGCCGGCCACTCCGGTGCCGGGCCCAGTCCAGTCTTCCGCCGTCCCGCCGAACAGCCCGAGGCACAGCGCCGCCGCGACGGTCGTGTTGCCGATCCCCATCTCGCCGACCGCGAGCGCGTCGATGCCGGGTTCGACGGCCATCATGCCATAGGCGATCGCGCGGGCGCATTCCGCCTCGCTCATCGCCGGCTCCGCGACGATGTCGCCGGTCGGCGCGTCGAGGTTCATCTCGTAGACGCGCAGATCGGCGTCGGCGAGCCGGCAAAGCTGGTTCACGGCGGCCCCGCCGGCGATAAAGTTTTGCACCATCTGCGCCGTCACGGCGGGCGGATAGGCCGAGACGCCGCGCGAAGCGACGCCGTGATTGCCGGCGAACACGACGGTGCGCGGATGGCGCAGCGAGGGCGGATGGCGTCCCTGCCAGGTCGCGAGCCATAACGCCAGCTCCTCGAGCCGCCCTAGCGCGCCGGCCGGTTTGGTCAACTGGCCCTCGCGCAGCGCCGCCGCGCTCCCGGCCTCGAGGTCCGGGCCGGGAAGATGCGCGATCAGGCCGCGGATTTCGTCGAGACGCGGCCCCTCCGGCTGCGGCATCGCGCGACGCCCGGGTCAGCGCTGCACGGTGGCGCTTTGCAGCATCTGAACGACACTCGGCCGCCGGCTTTCCTGCGCCCAGCTGACGGCGTCGCGGCCGGTATAGTCGGTTTTCCGCGCGCTCGCTCCCGTCGCCAGCATCGCCTTGACGAGAGTGGCGTTGCCCTGTCGGGCCGCGATCATCAGCGGCGTCATGCCGTTCTTGTTCTCGCTGTTGAGATCGGCGCCGAGATCGATCAGCAACTCCGCCATCTCGTTGCGGTTCAGCTCGCTCGCGGCATGCAGGGCGGTGTTGCCGAGCCGATCCTTCGCGTTGATGTTGGCGCCCGCCTTGATCAGGATCGCCGCGATCTGCAGATTGCCGTTGGCGGCGGCGATCTGCAGGCCGGTGCGGCCGCTGTCGTCGACGTTGTCGGCCTTGTAGCCGCCGCCGGCGACCAGCCGCGCGACGGCGCCCGCGTCGTTCGCCGCGGCGGCGCGGGCAACGTTGCTGTAATACGCCGAGAACATCTCCATATCGGCGCGCGCGTTCGACCCGGCAGCGAACAGCGCGATCGCCCCGATGCCGACATAGCGTGCGGCCAAACGGCAAGCGGAACGAGAATTCATGTCAACCCTCCCCCTTCGGTAATGGCCGGGCCGGCGAGCCAGTCGAGCGCCGCCTCGACGGTCTCGACCGCGTCGCCGGCCTCGCGCGGCGGGCGCCGCACCATGATAACCGGAATCCCGGCCTCGCGCGCCGCGACCAGCTTCGCCTCGGTAGCGTCGCCGCCGCTCGCCTTGCACACCAGCACGTCAATCCCGTATCGCCGCAGCAGCACGCGTTCCTGTTGCAGGCTGAACGGTCCGCGCCCGCAAACAATATTATAATTCGGCAGCGACAGTTGCCCGCGCGGCGGATCGATCAGCCGCACGATAAAACGCACGTCCTGCGCGCGTGCGAACGCCGTCGCCGACCCGGCGCCGACGGTCAGCAGCGCGCACCGGCCGACCCGGCCGACCAGCGACGCGGCGGCCTCGATACTGTCGACCTCGATCCAGCGGTCGAGCGGGTGGCGCTTCCATCGCGGGCGCAGCAGCATCAGCCGCCGGACCCCGGCGCGCTCGGCGGCGAGGCGGGCTGCCCGCGATATTTCGGCGGCGAACGGGTGCGTCGCGTCGATCAGCCGGTCGATCTGGTGCTCGACAAGATAGGCGCCGAGCCCGGCGGGGCCGCCGAACCCGCCGATCCGTATATTTCCGGGGACCGGGCCGGGGTTGCGGGTGCGGCCGGCGAGCGACGTCGTCATATCGATCATGCCGCCGAAGCGGGCGGGGACCGCGCGCGCCAGCGCGGCGGCCTCGCCCGTGCCCCCCAGAATCAGCAGGCGGTGGTTTAACCGGCCGGGCGTCGTCATGCGGCGATCCCGCCGGAGCCGGTCGCCCCGGCGCCGGGCACGCCGACATGCGCGAGCAGCGCGCCCGAGCGATCGACCACCGCGACATCGACCGCGACATCGCCGCTCAGCGTCGCCAGCGCGACCTCGCGCGCCCGGCGCGCGATGCAATCCGCCAGCGCGGGGCCGAGCGCGCCGGCAAGATCAAGGATCTGGTTGGCGCTGTCGCATTGCGCCGCGGCCTCGACCGCCTCCGCCGCCCCGCCGGCATCGGCGAGCAGACCGGCCAGCATCGCGGCGTCGATCCGGCTGCGGCTCGAATGCAGGTCGAGGTGCCCGGCGGCCAGCTTGGCCAGTTTCGCAAACCCGCCGGCCAGCGTCAGACGCGGCACCGGATGGCGCCGCAGATACTTCAGCGTGCCGCCGGCGAAATCGCCCATGTCGATCAACGCGTGCTCGGGCAGTCCGTGAAGGCGCTGCACCGCCTTCTCGGATGTCGTGCCGGTCGCGGCGGCGATGTGGCCGAGCCCGGCGGCGCGGGCGACGTCGATCCCGCGGTGGATCGCGTGGATCCACGACGCGCAGGAATACGGCACGACAACGCCGGTGGTGCCGAGCACCGACAGCCCGCCGACGATGCCGAGCCGCCGGTTCATGGTTTTCTCGGCGAGACGCTCGCCGCCCGGGATTGCGATCGTGACGACGACATCGGGCGGCGGGGCGCCGTTCGCCTCCGCGACATCGTCGAGCTGGTCGCGGATCATCGCGCGCGGCGCCGGGTTGATCGCCGGTTCGCCGACCGCCAGCTTCAGGCCGGGCCGGGTCACCGTGCCGACGCCCTCCCCGGCGCGAAAAACGATGCCGCTGCCCGGCGCTATCCAGACTACCTCGGCGACGATCAGCGCGCCGTGCGTTACGTCGGGATCGTCGCCGGCGTCCTTGACGATGCCGGCGCGGGCCGTTCCGCGCGCCTGTTCGGCAAGCGCCAGCGGAAAATTCGGTGTCTGCTCGCCGGGCAGGCGGATCGTCACGGGATCGGGAAAGCGGCCGGTCAGGAGCGCCGCGAACGCGGCCCGCGCCGCCGCCGCAGCGCAGGCCCCGGTCGTCCAGCCGCGCCCCAGCGCCATCGTCCGATCGCGTGCCATGTCGCGATGTTAGTTTAGAACGGACGGGGAATTAATCACCTTCGGTTTTTTGGGCGAACGGCTGAACTGCGCGAGGTTACAGCGTCTGAAACCGCGCGCGGGCGCCGCGCTCGATGCCGGCGGCGATCAGGCGGTCGATGCTGAGGCGGTCCCGCATCATTTCGAGAACCCGCAGCTCCTCCTGCGCCGCTTCGCCGTCGGCGGCGGCGACGTCGCACGCCAGCGCATAGGCCGTCTCGCGCAAATTGGCGGGCAGGACCTTCTTGATCTGGACGAAGGCTTCATCCAAGCCGTCGTCGCGGCTCAGCAGCCGAGAGCAGGATTCGAGCACGCTCGGCAGGCTGTCGCGATCGAAATCGCGAAATACCGGCAGATGCCCGACGATCTCGCCGATGATCGCCAGTTCGGCGTCGGTCATGTTGCTGTCCGCCGCCGACACGATCACCATCGTGCAGATCAGGGCGCCATGGGGGTCGAGCATTGCGGCTCCTCTCTCGCCCGGTTTTTTCGCTTGGGCGGGTTTACGATGCTGCGCCGCACAAACAGCAGCGCGCCGCCGCTGTCAAGCCACGCCCGGTTACCATTCTATACGCCTGGCTCGCGAACGGCGACCCGGTCGCCGCGATTTATCGCGACTCACCGAGAAAGCGCGAGGTCTCTTCCACGGCGTCGATCAGCGGCAGCCGCCGCACCTCGACCCCCGGTGGAAACGCCGGCAAGAGGCGCGAGGGGAGCGCGCGATCGAGTATCGCAAAGACGCCGCGATCGTCGGCCCGCCGCACCAGCCTTCCGTAAGCCTGACGCAGCCGCAGCCGCGTGATGCGGTCGTTATACCGCGCGCCGCCGAACACCGGCTTGCGCGCGCGATGCAGGATGTCCGGCCGCGGCCATGGCACCCGGTCGAACACGATGAGACGCAGCGAGCGGCCCGGCACGTCCACCCCGTCGCGCACCGCGTCGGTGCCGAGCAGGCACGAATCCTCCTCGGCGCGGAAAATATCCACCAGCGTCGCGGTCGACATCGCATCGACATGCTGCGCCAGCAACAGCTTCCCGTCGGCTTCGAGAACCGGCGCGATCCGCTCGTGCACGGCGCGCAGCCGCGCGACCGCCGTGAACAACCCGAGCGCGCCGCCTCCCGCGGCACGCATCAGCGCCGCGAACGCGGCGGCGATTTGGCCGATCTCGTCGCGCGGGATATCGGTGACGATCAGAACGCGGGTCTGCGCCGCGTAGTCGAACGGCGAGGGGATGCGCGCCGCCGCCGGGCTCTCCGGCAGATGGCGCAGCCCGGTCGCGGCCTCGGCCGCCTGCCACGCCAGGTCCGGCTCGGCCTCGCCGTCGGTCAGCGTCGCCGAGGTCACGACGAAACCGTGCGCCGGTTGCGCGACGACGGCCGCGAACGGAACGCCGGGGTCGATCCAGTTGCGGTTGACGGCGATATCGGTCTCGACCCCCTCGAAACGGTCGATCGCCAGCCATTCGACCGTCTCCGGCCGCGGCGCCTCGCCCAGGTCGCGCAGCAGCGCGATCCAGCCGCCGAGCTGAGCGTCGGCCCGCCGTTCGAGGCCGCGCACGACCGCGTCGAGGCGCTGGCGCGTCGCGGCGTCGGGCGGGTTCTCCGGATCCTCGAGCGGTTGTCGCAGCGATTTGGCGAGACGGCGCAATGCCCCCGCCAGCCGGTCCAGCCCGGTGGCGAGGCGCAGGGCGGCATCGGTCAATCCCTCGATCGGCGGCCGCGCCTCGGCCTCGATCCCGTAGCCGGCATCGCTTGTCGCGGCTCTTGCCAGGACCTGACGGCGGGCGAGCGCCAGAAACGCCTCGAAGCCGGGCAGCGGCCGGCCTTCGGCGAGGCGTTGGTGCCAGCCGTCGGCCGGCAGGATGCGGGCGGCAACCAGCGTCTCGACCAGCGCCGACCCGGCTTCCTCGTCGGCCTCGACGAGGTCGCCGATGCGCCGGCGCAGACCGCGGGCGCGCGAGCGGCCGGCTTCGGCCCCGAGCAGCCAGCGCCGCAGCTCGCGACCCTCATGCCCCGACAGGCGCACCGAAAACGCGGCGTCGGCCGCGTCGAGCAGATGATGCCCCTCGTCGAAGACATAGCGGGTCGGTGCACCGGCGTCGTCGATCCCGCCCGCCATCGTCCCCCCGGCCATCGTCCCCCCGGCCATCGGCCCCAGCGCCGCCTGGGCCATGACGAGCGCGTGGTTGGCGACGACGAGGCGGGCGTGCCGCGCGGCGCGGACATTCTTTTCGATGAAACAGCGGCGGAAATGCGGGCAGGCCGAATGAATGCACTCGCCGCGCCGGTCGGCCAGAGAATTGACCCGCGCGCGGCCGATCAGCTCGGTCAGCCAGCCCGGAAAATCGCCGGCGGCCAGGTCCCCCGCAGCGGTCGCCGATGCCCAGCGCGCGATCAAGATTAGCGCCGCCGCCGAGCTTCCGCCGCGCGCCGAGACCGCGCGCACGGCGTCCTCGTAGTTCAAGAGGCACAGAAAATTTTCGCGTCCCTTGCGGATCACGACGCGGCGGCGCTTTGTCGCCGGGTCGGGGTAGAGCCGGTCGAGTTCGTCGTCGATCTGGCTTTGCAGGTTGCGGGTATAGGTCGAGAGCCACACCGCGCCTTGGTTCTTCTCGGCCCATAGGCTCGCCGGGGCGATATAGCCGAGGGTTTTTCCGACGCCGGTGCCGGCCTCGGCGAGCACGGCGCGCGGTGCGTCGGGGCGTTCGCGGGGGGCGAAGGCGGCCGCGACGGCGGCGGCGTAATCGGCCTGTTCCGGTCGCGCCTCGGCGTTGGCTCCGAGCAGCGACGCGAGGCGGCGGCGGGCCTCGTCGGGCGATACCGGAAGATTGCCGGGCGGGGGCGGCGGGGCGCGCTCCTGCCACTCCGGCAGGTTCTGCCAGATCCGCAGCCCCGCCGAACGTCGCATCGCCCCGGTTTCGGTCGCCGGCAACGCAGCGAGCACGGCCGAACCCCAGCCCCAGCCGCCGCGTGCGGCGATTTCGGCGAGGGCGCGTGTCTCGACCGCATGGTCGGTCTGCAATCCCCGCAACAGCTCGCGGGCGGCATCGATCAGCGTCACGCAGCCATGGGCCATTGTCCGCGGCGTCGGTAACCCCAGCGCGACGGCCAAGCCGCGCGGCGTCGGGACGCAGAAACCCGCCGGCCGCGCAAAGGCGAAGAGTTCGAGAATGTCGAGCGCCGCAAACCCGGCGAGATCGAGACGCCGCGCGACGGCCCGCGCGTGACAAACGATCGGGACCGCGCCGCTCTCTCGCGGATCGAGCCGGCTCCGCGCCTCCTCCGGCGACAGCGCCTCGATCTCGCCGTCCTCGGAGAGCCACAGGATTTCGCGAAACCCGGCGATCAGCGCCGGGGCGCGCGGCAGCGGCACGCGTGCAGCCGCCAACGCCGTCAATGCGCCGCCTCTCGTTTCTCGGGAATCCGGCTTCGGCGGGATCGGCCGCTGCGGTAATCTCGTCGCATGAGCGCGATCATCTACCACATGTGTCCGCAGGAGGCGTGGGCGGCGGCGGTTGCCGCCGGTCGCTATGACGGCACGCAGGACGACCGGCGCGACGGGTTCATCCATTTTTCGACCGCCGCCCAGCTGCGCGAGAGCGCCCGCCGGCACCGCGCCGGTCAGGCAGGACTGGTGCTCGTCGCGGTCGAGGCCGGCCGGCTCGGCGAACGCCTGCGCTGGGAGACATCGCGCGGCGGGGCGCTGTTTCCGCATCTGTACGGAACGCTGTCGCCGGACGAGGTGTCCGAGGTCACACCCCTGCGGCTCGGTCCCGATGGCGAGCACGCATTCCCGCCGCTGCGGCACGGTTGAGCGCCGTGGGGCCGGCTCGCGAGTAATGCCCGAATTGAACGCCACAGGTGCTGTGCGTCCTGCGAGACGGCGTGCTTCGCACGCCTCCTCAGGATGAGGTAAGCCTATGATAGCATTAAGAAAGAACCTCATGCTGAGGAGGGCGCGCAGCGCCCGTCTCGAAGGACGCGAGGCGCCGATCAAGCCGGATCAGGACACTGCCGGCTCGCGTTTACTCGACCGGCACGAACACCTCCGCCGGTCGCCATTCGAATAGCGCGCCCTTGGATCGCAGCAGCGACAGGAACTCGGGCGAATCGTGCAGAGCTTCCCAATCGCTCAGCGAACGCCAGCGCATCAGGTGAATGTGGCTCGGCTTGTTGTCCGGGAAGGTGCTCGCCAGCAGAACTTCGTCGATCAAGCCCGGCTGCGTCTTCGCGAACGCGAGGATTTCCTTCATCCCGGACACCGCGGTCGCGGTCGGCGTGCCGGGGGTGACGGTGAACAGCATCACGACAACGGTTCCGCCCGGCGGCGCCGCGCTCTGCGACAATGCCGGAGCCGGCGGCGGCAGCCAGAGGACGGCGAGCAGCATGGCGGCGGCGAGGGATCGTCTGCGCAGGGACATACTGCGTTTTCCTCTGGTTGGATGCGGATCGGGCCGTGAGCTTCGGCGAACTCTTCCCGAGCGGTTTCGATGCGCGGCGCGACCGGCGGCGGGCCGCTGGCCGCCCAAAAGGCGGATCAGCGCGCCGGGTCGAGGACGACGACCGGGATCTCGCGTTCGGTCGTCTGCTGATAGTCGGCGTAGGGCGGCCAGAATTTCAGCGCCTCCTCCCACAGCCGCATGCGCTCGGCGCCGGTGGCGGTGCGGGCGCGCGCCTTGATCTTGGCGGTGCCGACCTGCAGCTCGACCTCGGGGTTGGCGAGGATGTTGCGATACCACCCGGGATGCTGCGGCGCGCCGCCCTTCGAGGCGACGACAAAATACCCGCCGCCGGTCTCGCCGTAGAACAGCGGAAAGATGAATTTCTCGCCCGATTTGCGCCCCGTGGTGGTCAGCAGCAGCGACGGCACCGTGATTTCCGGCCGGCCCGGCTGGGTCATCTTGTACATGTGGCCCTCTGCGCCGCCGCTCGAGAGATAGCGGTTGGCGTGCTCAACCATCCATTCCGGGAGATTTGGCGCAAGCTTGGCGTCGGCCATTTCTGAACTCCTGTCGAAAGAGGCGGGTGGCTGAGAAGTGGGAAGAAGCGGCATCGTTTGCGACACGCACTTTCCGCCCCGCGGAACGCGGCACGACAGCCGTGACGCGAGCGCCGCTAAAATTGCCGCAATCGCGTCGCATACTGCGCCCTTCGTCAACCGGCGAAAGGAGGCACGGCGGGGCGCTCACGCAATTCCCTGTTCGGCCGCGCCGCTTCCCTGTTCGGTGCCGGCTGTTCCCTGTTCCGGTTCGCCGGCGTCCCTGCTCAGGGCGCCGGGAGCTCGACGAAGGATTCACCAAGCCTCTGAACCGAAAAGCCAAATCCGACAGAGACCGGCGCCCGGACGAAAGAATTCCCTGTTCGCAGGGAATTCGCGACCGCGGAGCGGGTGTCAGGTCGCGGGCCGGGGCAGGTTACGTTAATCCCGGAACCGGGTGCGCAGCGCGTCCCACTCGTCGGCGCCCCACAGCTGAAAGGTCTCGCGCACCGTCATCTCGCGCACCGGTTTCGGGTGGCGGCGGGTCGCCGCCAGTTCGGCGAGCGCCTTCTCGCAGATGCCGACGACGTTCTTGATCAGCATCCCCGGCACGATCGCCAGCTTGTAGCCCATCCGCTCGGCTTCGGCGAGGTCGATCGCCGGTGTCTTCCCGCCGTGGACGACGTTCAACAGACACGGCCCGCGCACCAGACGCGGCACCTTCGCGACCTCCTCCATCATCTGCGGCGCCTCGACAAACACCATGTCGGCGCCGGCCTCGATCGCGTCGTTGGCGCGCCCGATCGCCTCGTCGAACCCGGCGACGGCGCGCGCGTCGGTGCGCGCGATCACCGTGAAGTCGCGGCTGCGGCGAGCGGAAGCGGCCGCCCGGATCTTGGCCAGCCAGTCGGCGCGCGGCACGATCTCCTTGTCGTCGAGATGGCCGCATTTCTTCGGGAAGCCCTGGTCCTCGATATGGAGACCGGCGACCCCGGCCAACTCGTACTCGCGCACGGTGCGCACGACATTCAGCTCGTTGCCGTAGCCGGTATCGGCGTCGGCGATGACCGGCACGCCGACCGCGGTGGCGATGCGCCGGGCGTTGTCCACCATCTCGGTCATCGTGACGAGGCCGAAATCGGGATAGCCCAGGGTCGCGGCGGTGCCGGCGCCGGTCATGTACACCGCGTCATAGCCGGCGCGTTCGATCAGCCGCGCGGTGATGCAGTCATAGGCGCCGGGCGCGACGACCATGCCGTCGCGCCGCATCAACTCGCGAAACCGTGCCGCCTGGTTCATCTCGGCCTCCGCCAACGGGATCGATTCGCCAAACTAGGCCCGCCGGGGTTCGGGGTCCAGCGATGCGCGGAATTCTACTTGTGCATTGTGATTTGCAGCTTTTAAATTAAAGCCCCTATAGGGGCGAGGCACCATGGCGATCGCGGGCGAGGGGATTGTCGTCGCGCCGCGCCGCCGTCTTCGTCCGGTCGCGGCGCTCGCCGATGCCCTGAGCGCCGAAGGCGAGCGCCGGGTGCATTGGCTGCCGGTCTTTTTCGGCGCCGGCATCGCGGCGTATTTCGCGCTGACCGTCGAGCCGCCGTGGTGGCTCGGTGTCGCCGCACCTGTCGCGGCCGGGGCGGTTGCGGCGTTGCTGCGCCGCATCCCGACAGCATGCGCGGCGGCGGCCGCGGTGGCGTTTGCCGCGGCGGGTTTCGCGCTGATCCAGTTCGCGGCGTGGCGTGACGGCACGCCGATGCTCGACCGTCGCCTCGGCTCGGTCGCGCTGACCGGACGGGTTGTCGATATCGACCAGCTCGACAAGGGCTGGCGGGTTGTCGTCGCCCCCGACCCGCTGCCCGGGCTTGCCCCGGATGAGCAGCCGCGGCAGGTGCGCATCCGCATTCCGCCCGGCAGCGACGCGGTGCAGCCCGGCGACCGCATCAGGATGCGCGCCCGGCTCTACCCGGCGCCGGCGCAGGTCGTTCCGGGCGGCTGGGACCTGCAGCGCGCGCTGTATTTCGCCGGGATCGGCGCGGTCGGCTACAGCTTCGGCCCGGCCCGCCGGATTTTGGCGCCGGACGAAACGCGCCGCGGCGACTGGCGCGAGTGGCTGCTGCGCTTGCGCAACGATATGACCAACCGCATCACGTCGGTGCTGCCGGGGTCGACCGGCGGCATCGCCGCGGCCCTGATCACCGGCAAGCGCGGCGCGATTTCCGAGGACGTCAATCAGGCGTATCGCGATTCCGGGCTGGCGCATCTGCTGGCGATCTCCGGGATGAACCTCGCGCTGGTCGGCGGCATTGTCTTTGTCGCGGTAAGGGCCGCGATGGCGCTGGTGCCGTGGGTCGCGCTGCGCTTTCCGATCAAGAAGATCGCGGCGCTCTGCGCGCTCTTTGTGATGTTCCTGTATCTGATGATTTCGGGCGCCTCGGTTCCGACCGCGCGCTCGTTCATCATGAACGGCATCGTTTTCGGCGCCGTGCTGATCGACCGGTTGCGCATCTCGATGCGCATCTGCGCGCTCGCGGCGGTCGTCGTTCTGTTTGTCGAACCCGACAGTCTCGTCAATGTCAGCTTTCAGTTGTCGTTCGGCGCCGTTGTTGCGCTGATCGCGGCCTACGAGAAATGGGGCGCCCGGCTCGCCAGGCTGTTCCACAGCGGCTCGGTAGGGCGGCGCTGCGTCGGCTATGTCGGCGCGGTCGCGGCGACGACGGTGATCGCGACTTTGGGCACCGAGCCGATCGCGATCCATCACTTTCATCGGATCGTCCTCTATTCGCCGCTGGCGAATGTTCTGGCCGAGCCGCTCAACGGGCTGCTGATCATGCCGTTCGGTCTTGTCGCCTGCCTCTTGATGCCGTTCGGTCTCGAACAGATCGGCCTCGTGCCGATGGGCTGGGGGATCGACGCGACAACCTGGATCGCGCAATGGGTCTCCGCCTTGCCGGGAAATCTGTGGCCGATGCCGCGCCTGCCGATGTTTGGCGTCGTGCTGATCGTGCTCGGCGGCTTGTGGCTTTGCCTGTGGCACGGAAATTGGCGGGTGTGGGGGCTGGCGGCGATCGCGGCCGGGTTCACGACGATGCTGCTGACCCGCCCGCCCGATATCGTGCTCGCCGATTTCGGCCGTCTGCTGGCGGCGCGCGCGGCGGACGGCGATTACTACGTCGCCGCCGGCGCCGAAAAGCTCACGCGCTCGTTCCTGATGCGCGAAACCGGTGCGGGATTGCGCCTGTGGCCGGAGATTGGGGCGGCGGAGGAGGGGACGCTGCGCTGCCCGAGCGAGGGGCGGTGCTTCTACACCGCAAACGGTCGCCGGGTTGCGCTGGTGACAGGCGAAGCCGGGCTGCCGGTCGCCTGCGGCACGGTCGATGCGATCGTCGCGCAGGTGCCCGCCGGGTTCGCCTGCCGCGCGCTGAAACCGACGGTTGACCGGATCGACAACTGGCGCAACGGCGCGTTTGCGGTATGGCTTGACGCCGATCGCGTAACGGTCGAGAGCGCCAACGCCAGCCGTGGCGACCGGCCCTGGGTGCCGCATCCGGTCTCCGCCAGAGAACGCGCCCGACGGGCCAATCCGGACGCAAAACAGGAGGAACCGGCGCCGGAGCCGGTTGGCGAGTAACAGGGGCGGCGATCATTGGCGATCCCCTTTCCTCACCCCAACCCTCTCATCCGATGGGGAGAGAGATCGACCGGCGGGCGGGCATATCCCTCTCCCGCAATCCGGGAGAGTTAGGGTCTCGGCGAAGTGGAGTATCGTGTCGTTCCGCCGCTGCGCGATTGACAGCATGGGGCGGCAGCGCGAAACATCGGCCGACGCCCGGATGCGTGAAAGGCTGCCCGCGATGGAAATGCAGGATCGCGCCGTCGTCGTCACCGGCGGCGCCTCGGGGATCGGCAAGGCAACCGCGCTGCTGCTGGCGCGCAGCGGGGCGCGCGTGCTGATCGGCGATATCGACGAGAATGGCGGACAGGCGGTCGCGGCGCAGGCCGCCGGCGAAACCCTCGCCCTCGAATTCCTGCCGCTGGACCTGACCCGGACCGAGTCCGTCGAGGCGTTCGCCGCCGCGGCTCACGCGAAGGCCGGAGGACCGCTCGACGGGCTGGTTAATGGCGCGGGTTGGGACCGCATCCAGCCGTTCATGGAAAACCCGCCGGAGATGTGGGACCGGCTGATCGCGATCAACCTGATGGGCGCGATCCGGCTGACCCGCCTGGTGCTGCCGCCGATGATCGAGGCGCGCGCCGGCAAGATCGTCAACATCGCGAGCGATGCCGGGCGGGTCGGCAGCACCGGCGAAACCGTGTATGCCGCGGCCAAGGGCGGGCTGATCGCGTTTACGAAATCGCTGGCGCGCGAGATGGCGCGTTATCGGATCAACGTCAACTGCGTCTGCCCCGGCCCGACCGATACCCCGCTGTTCCAGGCGCAGCCCGAACGCATGCGCGAGGCGCTGACCCGGGCGATCCCGTTCCGCCGCATCGCGCAGCCCGAGGAGATCGCCGACGCGGTGATGTTTTTTTTGGGCCGGCGCACCGATTATGTAACCGGCCAGGTGCTGAGCGTCAGCGGCGGCCTCACGATGGTAGACTAAGCGGGCGGTGGACTGAGCGGCGGCGCCGCGAACCGGGGAGAGACAGATGCGCATCGCGGTATTGGCTTCGTTGGTTGTCGCCGGATGGATTGGCGGGGTGATCTCCACCGGGGCTCCCGCCCTGGCTCAGTCGGCCGGGAGCGAGAGCGCCGCGCAGAACGTGCGCGAGAGCCAGCAATACGAACAGCTCGTGTGCAGCAACGCGGCGTTCCGCGAGCGGCGGATGCGCGAGGAATGCGGGCCGATCACCGACCCGCAGCTGCACCAAAACTGCATCGCCTCGTTCAATTGCGGCCCCGGCGCGCCGACCGGGCGTAATTTCCGCGGCGATCCGACCTCCGAACAGGTGCGCTGAACCGAACCGAGCGAAGGAGAAAGCGGCGATGGCCAATCCCGCCCCCGGCTACGCGAAAAAACCCGAGCACCGCGTCGATCTGCTGCCCGAGACGCGGCGCGTGCGCGTCGTCTTCAACGGCACTGTGATCGCCGACACCACGGCGGCGCTGCGCTGCGAGGAGACCGGGCACGAGCCGGTCCACTATGTCCCGGAAAAGGACGTGCGGCTCGATCTGATGCACCCGACCGATCACAAAACCTACTGCCCGTTCAAGGGCGACTGCTCGTACTGGACGCTCCAGGTCGAAGGTCCCAGCGGCGGGAAAGAGGCGGTCAACGCCGTGTGGGGATACCGCTCGCCCTATGACGAGGCGGCGGCAATGGCGGGTCATGTCGCGTTCTACAAGACCCGCGTCGACGCGATAGAGGTGCTGTGACAATGGCGGCGCCAATGCAGAACTGGGTCGTTCGCAAGCCGGTCGCGGCCTCGCGCGGCGGTCTTGTGGCCGCCCAGAACGGCGTCGCGGCGACGGTCGGGGCCGAGATCCTGGCGGCGGGCGGCAGCGCCGTCGACGCGGCGGTCGCGACGGCGTTTGCGCTGTCGGTACGCGAGCCGTGGAACAGCGGTCTCGGCGGCATCGGCTTCATGGTCGTGGTGCCGCCCGGTGGGAGCCGCGCGGAGGTCGTCGATTTCGGGCCGATCGCGCCGGCGGCGCTCGATCCCGCCGCGTACAAGCTGACCGGCGAGACCGCCACCGAGCTGTTCACCTGGCCGCGGGTCGAGGGCGACCGCAACATGCACGGGCCGCTGTCGATGGCGATCCCGAGCGCGGTGCGCGGCTACGCGGCGGCCGTCGAGCGTTTCGGGCGGACGCCGTGGCGCGACCTGGTCGCCCCGGCGGTGGCGCTGGCGCGGCAGGGCTTGCCGGTCGATTGGTGGGTGACGCTGAAAACCGCCGCGGCGGCCGAGGATTTGCGCCGCTACGACGAGAGCCGCCGGGTCTGGCTGCCCGACGATCTGCCGCCGGTATCGCCGCCGGTCGGCGAGGCGCCGCCGCTGATGCTGGGCCGGCTCGGCGACACGTTGGCGCGGCTCGCCGAACAGGGACCGGACGATTTCTACAACGGCGAGATCGCGCGGGCGATCGCCGCCGATATCGGCGCCGGGGGCGGCGTGCTGTCGGAAGCGGACCTCGCCGGGTGTCGGGCGCGCATTGTCCCGTCGCTCGAGATCCCGTATCGCGGCTATTCGCTGCACGCGGCGCGCGGCCTGACCGCGGCGCCGACGCTGGCCGACGTGCTCGACCGGCTGTCGAGCAAGCGCTTCCAGCAATCGCCGGACGCGGTCTATTTCGAGGCGCTGATCGACGCGCTGCAGCAGGCCTATCACGCACGGCTCGAAGGATTGGGCGATGTCAGACCGCCCGGCGAAAGCTGCACGACGCATATCACCGCAATCGACCGCGACGGCGGCATCGCGGCGCTGACCTCGACCTTGCTGTCGAGCTTCGGCAGCCGGTACGTATTGCCGCGGACCGGCATCCTGATGAACAACGGGATCATGTGGTTCGACCCGCGGCCGGGCCGCCCGAATTCGATGGGTCCGGGCAAGCGCGCGCTGACCAATATGTGCCCGGTTGTCGCGGCGCGTAACGGCCGGCCGCGTTTCGGGGTCGGCGCGTCGGGCGGACGCCGCATCCTCGCCTCGATCGTGCAGATGGCGAGCTTTGTCATCGATTTCGCGATGACCCCAGAACAGGCCGCGCATCAGCCGCGCATCGATGTCAGCGGCGAGAGCGGCATCGCGATCGACCGCCGTCTGCCCGAGCTGGTGCGCGACCGGCTCCTGGCGCGACCCGGCGCCGAACTCGTCGAGCACACGGCGTGGCCGTCGCAATTCGCCTGCCCGAACCTGGTGCTGCGCGGTGAGGACGGTGTCAATTACGGCATCACCGACGTGATGTCGCCGTGGTCCGCCGCCATCGCCGAGCCGGGCAAGGAAGCTTAGGCGGCATGGCCTCTCACCCCGGCCCTCTCCTCGTCCGCGGGGAGAGGGAGAGTTGGCCGACGCATCCCAAATGAAGTCGGCGATTTCAAGGCCGCGCCGGCAACGTTCCCTCGCCCCGTTTGCGGGGAGAGGGGCAGGGTGAGGGGCTGGGCCGCCGCCCGAAGGAACGAACCGCGGAATGAAAGCCAGAGAGATCGCCGAGGCCGCCGCTCCGGAGGGACAGGAGGACAGCGACGACCTGTTCGAGATGGCGAACCTCTACCCCGACGAAACCGGGTTGCCGATGACCGTATGGGCGTCGCCGCGCGGCAACGCCAGACACAATGTTCGGGTGAAGGTCAACACGGCGCACGGCAATCGGATGGACATCGCAAACACCGCGATCGTCGGGGTTCGTCCGACGCCCCGCGTTATCGCGGGTCGCCTCGCCCCCGCCGACGCTCAGGCTGTGTTTCATTGGATTGCGCTGAACCGCGATGCCCTGGTCGCTTATTCGGAAGGCCGGATCGGCACGATCGAATTGGCCACGGCGCTGCGTCCGATTTCGGCACGGCAGCCGCCCGGACCCGGCTCGCCCTCCCTAGGGCCATAATTCAACCGCTATCGCCGGACGGGGAGGCGTAAGCGCCATGCATCGTCGTCCCGGCGAAGGCCGGGACCGATGTTTCCGCCTCTCCAAGCGGACGAGTGGACCCCGGCCTTCGCCGGGGTGACGATCTGCGGGGCTGCGAGCAGTTAGTTCTTACCGATCGGCGCATTGACTCGGCGCGGGGCGAGCGGAGCGGCGCCGATGCCGGAGACATCGATTTCCGGCATCTTCAGGTCGATTGCCCGCAACACGCCGTTGGCCAGCTCGTTGTAGCTCGGGAAGACGCGCCTCAATCGGCTGCGCCATACCGGGACGCCGCCGCTGGCGTGCAGTTCGAAGGCCGATTCGCGCCCGTCGAGCGCCGACGAGACATGATCGGCGGCCAGCTGCAGCAGCGCGGCCCGCTGCGCCGCCGTATAGCCGCCGCCGCCGAAGGTCTCCTCGAGCGCCGCCGCCATCTCGGGCGCGGCGAGATCGCTGTCGCACGGCGCCACGACCAGCGACGATCCCGGGATGATGCGCAGGATTTCGCTGATCCGCTGGCGCGCCTTCATCAGCGCGATGCCGCCCGGCAGCAGATGCGCGTAATTCGCGTGGCACAGCCCGCCCACCGTAAAGGACGGGTCGCGCTCGGCGGCGGTCAGGCAGGCGCGCGCGGTCTGCACGGCGGCGACGAGATCGACGATGTATTCGACGGTGGGCTGATGCTCCTGCAGGCCCATCGCGTGCGTCAGCGCCAGCGCCAGGCCCAGCGTGAACTCGGCTTTGGCCGTCCAGCCGTACAGGTGGTGCCACAACAGCCAGGTGGCGATCGGCTCCGGCGACGGCTCGACGAGAAACACCCGCTCCCACGGGACAAAGACGTTGTCGAGCCACATGATCCCGTCGAGTTCGTCGAACCGGTGCGTCAGCGGCGCGGTGAACCGGTTGCCGCCGCGGGCGGCAATCCTGCGGCAGATCGTCGTCACTCCGAGCGCCGCGACCGGGACAACAAAGCTCGCGTGGTGCTCGCCGATCCGCACCCCGTTGAGCGCGCCGATATAGACGTCCTCGGCATAGGCCGGGCTCGTATGCATGCTGACCTTGCCGCTGAGGACGACCCCGGAATCGGTCTCGCGCACGATGCGCAGCGCCGCCCGCGCCTCGGGGTCCGGGCGCAGGCGGACTCCGATCGGAGCGGCGCCGCCGCAGAATGTCAGAAAGCGTCCGCTGCCGGCGATCAGCCGGCGATAGGTTTCGGCGTCGGCGATCTGCTTTTCGGAGGCGTTGCGCTCCTGCACGGCGGTCAGGATGCCCATCGCGATCAGATGTCCGTAGGCCGGGTCGTGCGTCACGTTGCCGGCGCTGTGAAACAGCGTCTTCGCGAAGGAGCGCCCCATCCCGATCAGGTCGTCGCTCGTGCGCGGCACGGTGAAGGCCCATGCCGCCGGTTCGTGGCCGGCCGCACCCGGCGCGATCAGCACATCCCGCCACAACGGATCGCGATGCCGGTCGTACCAGGCGACGTATTCGTCGACCATCGCGCTTGTCGCCGGATGAGTCGTCACATCCTCGACGCGCCCCTCTCCGAGCACCCAGACCTGCCTACCGTCGCCGCGCAGCGTCTCGCGGTAATCCGCGCCGGTCCGCATCGTTCGTCTCCTTGGCCGTAAGCGCCCTGTTCCCTGCTCGGGCGTCGCGGTTATGCCGGCGGCATGTTGCCATATTCGCCGGGCGGATGCGTGCGGTACGCGGGCGCGCGCGGCAATCTCGCGGGATTTCGCGGGCGATGTTATCCTTCCCGCATGACGATCGCGGTTGTGGGGACCGGGCGGGGAGGGTTGCGGCGCATCGGGCGCGCCCTGCTGGCGCCGTGGTGGGCCGCGCAATTGCTGACCGGAACAAAATCCTTCGAGCGCAATGGCGTGATCGGCAGCCGCCGCCTGAACGAGCATGGGCTGCACGAAGCGCGCGTGCGGCTCGCGCACGGCCTGGCCGCGCACCGGCGCCGCCGCCTCGAAGCCCTCGTTGCACCCGAGGACCGGGCCGCTTTCGCGCGCGACGGGTTTGTCGTCAGGCGCGATTTGCTGCCGCAAGCCGAATTTGCCGCGCTGCTCGATCAGGTCCGGGCTTATCGCGGTCCGCTGCGCGAGATCGCCGAGGGCGACACGATCATGCGCAAGATCGCGCTCGACCCGCGCGCCCTGACGGCTTTGCCGGCGCTGGCCGGCGTGCTGCGCTCGCCGGAATGGCGGGGTCTGATCCGCTATGTCGGCAGCCGCGACGCCGAGCCGGTCGTCTGGATCCAGAGCCTGTTGCGCCACGCCCGCGACGGCCCGCCCGATCCGCAGACCCGGCTGCACACGGACACGTTTCACCCGACCGTCAAGGCCTGGCTGTTCCTGACCGATGTCGCGGCCGATGCCGGCCCCTTCACCTATGTGCCGGGGTCGCACCTTCCGACCTCGCGACGCCTAGCCTGGGAACGCCGTACGAGCCTCGCGGCGCGCGATTCGGCGGATGCCGAAACCCGGCAGGGATCGTTCCGCATCGATCGCGACGAGCTGCGCGAGCTGGGGCTGCCCGAGCCGCGTGTTTTCGCGGTGCCGGCCAATACGCTGGTCGTCGCCGACACGTTCGGGTTCCACGCGCGCGGTCCGAGCGTCGGCCGCTCGCTGCGCGTCGAAATCTTTGCTTATGGAAGGCGCAGCCCGTTTGTGCCCTGGGCGGGGTTCGACCCGTGGACCCAAGCCGCCCTGGCGCGGCGCAGTCTGGTCGGCTGGCAGCTCGGGGATTGGCTCGAACGCGCCGGCGTCAAGCCGCATCGCTGGCGATTGCGCGCCGGCTTTTCGGCATTCGACCCGGCCTGAACCCTTTTGTGGAGATCCGCTTCGATGGCTTGGGACCCCGCGCAGTACCTGAAATTCGCCGGCCCGCGGCTGCGGCCGGCGCTCGATCTGCTGCAACGGATCGATGTCGAGGCGCCCGGGGTCGTCTACGATCTCGGAGCCGGCGCCGGCAACGTCACGCGGCTGCTTCAGGCGCGCTGGCCCGAGGCGCAGATCGTCGGCGTCGATTCGTCGGCGGAGATGCTGGCCAAGGCGGCGGCCGAAAATCCCGGCATCGAATGGCAGCAAGCCGATCTGGGCAGCTGGCGGCCGAGCCGGCCGGCCGATGTGATCTATTCGAACGCCGCGTTGCACTGGCTCGACGGCCATGCCGAGCTGATGGCCGAATTGCTGACGTGCCTCAAGCCGGACGGCGTGCTCGCGGTGCAGATACCGCGCAATTTCGGCGCGCCGTCGCACACCTCGATCACCGACACGGCGCTCGGTGGGCCGTGGAGGGAAACGCTCGAACCGTTGCTGCGGCCCTCGCCCGTCGCCGAACCGGCCTTCTACTATGATCTGCTGGCGCCGCGCGCGGCCTCGCTCGACATCTGGGAGACCGAGTATCTGCAGGTCCTCGACGGCGCCAATCCCGTCAAGGAATGGACCAAGGGAACCTGGCTGTCGCCGCTGCTCGCGGCCCTTCAGGAACCCGATCGCAGCCGCTTCGAGGCTGCCTACGGCGAGCGGGTCGCGGCGTTCTACCCGCCGCGGCGCGATGGCAGGACGCTGTTCCCGTTCCGCCGGATGTTTCTGATCGCCACCGCGAGGTGATCGCCGGCCGCAGCAAGACAGACCGGCGCCGTTGGCGACCGGCCTGTTCTGTCAGCCGGAAAAAAACGCCGATCAGTTCGGGCGCGGACCGCCGGTACTATCCGGAGACGGGGCGACGGGGCCGGTCTGCCTTTCCTGGGTCGACCACAGCTCGCCCGGCTTCGGGCCGCCATAGGCGTCGGCGGAAGGCTGAACCGGTCCCGTCTGCTTTTCCTGGGTCGACCACAGCTCGCCCGGCTTTAGGCCGCCAATGTCGGCCGACGGGGCGACGGCGGCGGCCGGCGGCATCGGCGCTTGGGCACCGGGCGGCAGAGCCGCGACACTATCGGTTTGCGCATAGGCGTTGAGCGCGAATCCAGCCAGCAGACCTACACTTAGGATCGTCGGTTTGACGAGCTTCGGCATGCTTCACTCCCTCCAACAGGGGATTTTGCCCCCGCCAGAGATAATTGGCTTGCAGCATGCAATGCCACAAATGAAGATTTCCAACGGCTATAATGAGCCGGCCTCATCGGTGGTCGGGATCGGCGCAAATGCCGCTTTCGGCTGGGGCGGTGCGACTGGCTCGCGCGGAATAAAATCAGGACTGGGAGGCAGAATGCCGCAGCTCGCAACGTTGACGCGTCAGCCCAACCAATCGGTGCGCTTTGACAGCCTCGATCTGAACTTGCTGCGCGTTTTCGAGGCGCTGATGGAAGAGCGCAGCGCGACGCGCGCGGGGTCGCGGCTGGGCTTGACCCAATCGGCGATCAGCCATGCGCTGAACCGGCTGCGTTATGTTCTCAAGGATGAATTGTTTGTGCGTGGTCCGGAGGGGATGCAGCCGACCGAGCGCGCCGCCGAGATCGCCCCGCGGCTGCGCCACGGTCTCCTGCAGCTGCAGCTCGCGCTGTCTCCGAGCGAGTTCATCCCCGAAACGACCGATCGCCGATTTACGATCGCCTGCACGGAATATGCCGGGGCCGTTATCGTTCCGCCGCTGATCGCTCGGCTGAGGCGTGAGGCGCCGCACGCCTCGCTGAGCATTCTCCCGAGCAATCAGGGCGTCGCGGAAATACTCCGGTGCGGCCGAGCCGACCTCGCGATCGGCAGCTTCCGCCGCTTCCCCGATTGGTTCGAAAGCGAGACGCTGCTCCAGGAAACCCGGATCTGGTGTCTTGGCGCCGACAACCCGGCGGCGACGGGCAAGTTGACGCTCGAACGGCTTGCCCAATTGCCGCATTTGGTGATCGCCGCGACCGGCGAGGACGAGCGGGCAATCGAGGGGTATGTCGTCGATCACGGCCTCGAGCGGCTCGTCACCCGCAGCGATGCCGGGGTGCTGCAAGGGGCGCTCGCGGCGCGCGGGCTGCGTCGCGAAATCGCGGTGACGACGCCGCATTTTCTCGCGGCGCTGGCGGCGGTCAACCATTCGGATATCGCCGCGCTGCTGCCCCGCAGGCTGGCAATCTCGTTTGTCGGCCTTTACCGCCTTGCCCTGTTCGATCCGCCGTATGAATCGCCGCCCTTCGAAGTGATGTCGCTGTGGCACCGCGAAAACGGCGACCAGCCGGCGATCGCATGGTTGCGCCAGCTGCTGCGCGAGGTCGTGGCCGAACTGTAGCGCCGCGTCCGCGCCCGCCCTGCCTCGGTTGCGGGTTCAGCTGCTGCCCTAAATTCGTTGACACGCCGGGGCGCGCGCCTATAGTGCGCCGCCTCCGGGCGGGGCGCCTCGTCCACTCCGTCAGATCGCGTTACCGCCGGGCTTGTCGCGGCGGGCGCGCCAACCGATATCGGCTCTCGTCATGTTCGCAGTCATCCGCACCGGCGGCAAACAGTACAAGGTCGCCAAGGACGATCTGATCGCGGTCGAGAAACTGGCCGGCGAGCCGGGCGCGACGATCGAACTCGCCGAGGTGCTGATGATCGGCGACGGCGCCGATATTTCGGCCGGCACGCCGCTGGTTGCCGGGGCTTCGGTCAGCGCCGAGCTGGTCGAGCATCGCCGCGCCGACAAGATCATCGTCTTCAAGAAAAAGCGGCGGCAGAACTACCGCCGCAAGAACGGCCATCGGCAGCACCAGACCGTCCTGCGGATAACCGAGATCCGCGGCGGCGGCTGACAGCCGACAAGGGGCGTGTCATTGCCGGGCGGCAATGTCTGCCCCAGGAGACAAAGATGCCCGGACGCAGTCCGGGCATGCTGCAATTGTGGAAGGTAGCGAGAGATGGCACACAAGAAAGCCGG